>CAYJDN010000103.1:0-1381 GCA_964368925.1 uncultured Desulfovibrionaceae bacterium
CCCTTTGGAAACCCATATGAAAAATAGGCGAATTGAAAATCTTTTGTGCAAGCACAAGATTTTCAATTCGCCTATTTTTATAGCAGTGTCAAATGTTGTTCTTTACATTCAATTCACGCTTTAAGGTGATTTAATTGATGTGGACTGTTTAGGTTATACTTATAATCTTTCTTCATAATATACGGTGGTAGTTCAAAGCTTTTAACTATAGGATTTATACTTATATTAATCACTTTTCCACTGTCAGGAGTCCATGCCTTTTAAAAACTACACACTCTCACAAGATTTTAAAGAGAAGAACAAGTGCGCTTACCATTTACAGTCAACATCATTTAAATCACGAAAAGCGTGAATGAAATATAGAAAACGGAACTTCATAGAGTAACAAAAATTGGCGATTTAGAAAATCTAGTGCTTGCACGTAGATTTTCTAAATCGCCAATTTTTAATACGGGTTTCCAAAGGGACAGCCGTTCCTTTGGCCGTCGGAGACAAAAAAAGAAAAGCTGAATCTTATAACTATAATTTATTATAGTTAGCTCTCTTATTTCTTTGCAATTTGCTTTTGTGCTTCTTCATAGAATTGAATCTGCTCAGCGAGTCCTAAAATGGTATTTGCATAAACTATGTGATTATTGTATTTTTTTAGTACGGCTTGCTGATAATTTAGTGAAGAGTATCTTTTCCAGCCGTGTTTTTGTAAATATTTTGCTGCTGACATGATAGCATCTTCTGGGTCGAAGAGGTTTACTATGCCGTCTCTATTACCGTCGGTAGCGTACATATCTAGATTAGTTGGCATGAATTGGCAAAGTCCTATAGCTCCATAGATTGAGCCTGGCAATTTTTCAGGGTCGAGGTCATTAGCAAGGATATGCTTGACTAGGGCACGAAATTCTTTATAGGCCCATTCGGAGCGAGCTTCCATTTTGCCATTTATCCATTCTTTTCTTTCTTTGGAAACATCGGGCAATTCTTTTACATAGCTTTGAATTTGGGAAATATCTTTTGAAACGCTCATACTTGCGAGGGTCATAAAGGCATTATCTTTACCAGTGAAAGCTCCTAAGCGGGTTTCGACATAGAGTAAGGCGGCGAGTAATTCTTTTGGAGTGCCATATTTTCTTTCAGCGCTTTTGAATGCTTCTGGATAAAGTTTGATAAATTCCAAGCATTTTTCTGCGCTTATGTCGGTGACAATATCTTTATACCAAGGGCCAGGTGTATAATATTTTTCACTTGGCATATCGTAGACTTTTTTGATTTCTGGTTTTTCTAAGTATGCGGAAGTATATAATTCTTTAATATTTAGCCCCATAGGTTTTTCAGATGGAATTGCTGGTAGAATAGAAAAATAGACATCTAATTTATCTGATTTGAT
>CAYJDN010000103.1:1391-4741 GCA_964368925.1 uncultured Desulfovibrionaceae bacterium
TATCTTCTGCGAGTTTTTCTTTTAGTTCTTGCCATACTTTTGGCAAAGAGTCGTCATTATAGTCGGCTATTGTTGCGTATATTGATGAAGATGAAAACAGGCAAAATGATGTAATAATAGAGAATATTAAGGGTTTGCTTATCATGGTGTTACTCATAAGAATAAAATTTTGCGATTAACTTTCCTAACAAGTATTTTTTTGCATGCTCATAGGGAAATGGTAATAAAGGAAATGATGGATTTTCAAACAAAAGTTCTATTTGAGCTTTTTTTGTTTCAAGCATAGGAACTTGAACTAAAGCAAGGCATAATTCTTGTTTAGGCATGACAAAAGCATATATTTTTCCTGAATTAAAGTCAACTATTGAAGTATCAATTACTATAATAGAGTTTTTTTGAATTGATGGTTCCATACTAGCAGAATGGAGCCTAAAATACATATATGAACTCTTTACCTTTGATTTAGGCATAGGAATATAAGATTCTAGTTGAAAAACATTTCCATTTTCATTAGTTAATCCAGTATATTTGGAAGAATAAAGTGGAACATGTACTATAGAATTCTCTTCAACTATTTCTTGAGCATTTATTTGAAGTGAATTTAAGCTTTGAGCTCTTTGTTCATCTAAGCTTAGGCTTGATTTAACATTACTTACTTCAAGTTTGAATTGTGATTGTGCTCTTTTCTTTAATGCAAAGGAGATAGGTAAATTGTTTTCGTCAATATATTGTTTAATGCTCTCAATACCGGGGTAGGCATCTATTTTTATAGTGCCCTCCCCGCTTAGAATCCATAATGGGTTGATTTTATTTTGTTCATACAAAGTATCAAGACACCAAAAAGGGATATGCTTATTTTTGAGCCAATAAGCGATTGTAGACTGCACGATATTTAGGGCATGAGCTAATTCAACTTGTGTGTTTGTATTAGTTGCCTTGTATATACGTGCAATTATAGCATTAAACATTATACTCATTGAATAATTATTCTTGTATAGCTTTGAACAATGGATGTTCTTCTGAGAGGAACATTCTTGTATTTGATTGTAATGATTTTTGCATAGCTTCTAATCCTCTTTGTAGAGCGAAGAATTCAGGTTCTTTTTTGAAAGCATCAGCAAAGATTTTAGCAGCAGAAGCATCACCTTCACCACGTGTGACTTGAGCTTGATAGTTAGCATCAGCTAAGATTACTGCTCTTTCTTTGTCAGCTTCTGAACGAATTTTTGTTGATTCTTCTGTACCTTCTGAGCGGTATTGTCTTGCTTGTCTTTCACGTTCTGCACGCATTCTATCAAAGTTTGCTCTTTGGTTTTCTTGTGGTAAATCAGTACGTTTAATACGAACGTCGATAACTTCAATACCAAATTCTTTCATTTGAGCAGAGGCTAATTCTGTTACTGTATCCATAATTTGTGAACGTTCGCTAGAAACAACTTCTGTTAGCGTATGCGAACCAAGTTGAGCTCTTAGATGTGAATAAACAACAGCGTCTAAACGAGCTTGAGCCGCAGGAATTGTACGTACTGTACGGTAGAAGTCGATAGGAGAAACAATGCGCCATCTAGCGTAATTGTCAAGGAGGATAGTTTTCTTATCTGATGTAAGGGCTTCGGCTGGTCTTGCGTCATAGTCGAGTGCTCTAGCATCGAAATAGGTCACATTTTGTATGAATGGCAATTTGAAATGCAGTCCAGGGCGATATATTTTGTCAATAGGGTCACCAAGTTGAACAACAATAGCATTTTCAGTTTGATGAACAATGAAGAATGATTGAGAACCAAGTAGAACAATAGCTACGAGGATTATGGATAATTTATATAGGTTTTTCATGTGAGTGCCTTATTATCTTGTTTGATTATATGGATCTGGACGTAAAGAAGTTGCCTGATCATTGAAATTATTGTATTGATTTTGATTTGCTGAATTTGTGCCTTGATTATTAAAGTTCACTTGTCCATTAGGATTTAGTGGTATAATTGGCATCATATTGTTCATACTTTCTGACAGCACAAATTTTTCAAGCCCTGGATTTGTAAGAATATTTTCTAAAGCTTCATAAGTAAGTCTTTCTTTTGTGATTTGTGGAGCATTTTTATATTCTTCTAAAATAGCTAAAAATCTGTTTGCTTCACCTTCTGCGTCACGAATACGTGTTTGCTTGTAGGCTTCTGCACGGTTGATGATTTGTGCAGCATCACCACGAGCATTAGGAATGAGCGCATTTCTATAGGCTTCAGCTTCGTTAATAATACGGCTTCTATCTTCACGAGCGGAAGCTACATCTTTAAAAGCATCGCTAACTTCTTGTGGTGGTTGCACATCTTGCATTTGCACAGCAACAACTTCTAAGCCTGTTTTATATTTATCTAAAATTGTTTGTAATAAGGTGGCAACATCATTTTGAATTTGTACTTTACCATCAGTAAGAGCCGCATCAATAAGATTATTACCAATAACTTCACGCATAGCTGCTTCTGCGGCATTTTTTAACACAAGATCAGGATCTGCAACATTGAATAAGTAGTCAACAGCGCCCTCTGGTTTTATGCGGTATTGCACAGAAAATTGAATATTTACAATATTTTCATCGCCTGTAAGCATAGCCGCTTCATCTTGAATATTTTGTGAGCGTCCTTGTTGGAAATTGTAATTATTTGATTGTGAGCGAAAACCTATATCCGCTTGTCTAATTTGCGTAACTTTTGGCTTATAAACACGCTCAATCGGGAATGGCAAATGATAATGTGGGCCAGCGTCGGTGGTTCTTTCATATTCACCAAAGCGCAAAACAACACCTGCTTCATCTGGTTGAACAATATAGATACCAGATAAAAGCCATGCACCAACAACAAATAAAGTTGAAAATTTCAATACTTTATCGACTGGAAATTCTGGAAAGGCAGGAAAGGAATTTCTATTGCGATTATTATTACCGCCACCATTGCCGCCGCCATTATTTCCATTATTAGAATTTTTATTCTTTACTTGCTTATAAAGCTCTCTATAATCAATAGGTTCATCATCATTTGAACTACCTTTTTGCTGATTATTAGCTTTGTTTTGGTTATTCTGGTTGTTTTGATTGTTTTTTTGTGTATTAAAAGGATTTTGATTATCCTCATTCTCATTTTTTGGAAACGGGTTCCAAGATTGTTGAGACTTTTGTTTTTCTTTAAGCTTATCCCAATCCCAATTCATAATATGTCCTTAATATAGTTTTTTTATAACAACTCTTATCGAAGTGAAAAGAATTTATCTTTGCTATTACAACAAATTTGAAGCATAATTTATATGATAAAAACACGCTATCAAATGTGAAATCACACAAGGTTCGTTCACCCTAAATA
>CAYJDN010000103.1:4751-6822 GCA_964368925.1 uncultured Desulfovibrionaceae bacterium
TTACTTGACTCTTCACATGTAAAAATAAAGCAATTTTGCCTATTTGTCAATAGATTTTGCAAACTATAATGTCATATAGCATTATATTTCAATTAGATATTAGAAAAAGAAATATTTTAATTATAATTATCGTCACTCAACATAGTTGACTTTATAGACTTTCTGCCTTACTTTCCAATAAATAACTAAAAGAGGAAATTCCAAAGATGGGCTTTTTTTCAAAGATTAAAACATTATTTTCTGGCGAAGAACTAGATACTTCTACACAAAAACAAAGCACAAACGAAACTACAGCAAGTGATGATGAATTTATTCTTGCCCTTAGACAATGTGAACAAAAACTGTCTGCTTGGTTACCTATTATATTAAAAGATATAGAAACCAAGGGAGAATTACTCAATAATAGAATCTCTTTTCTATTGAAATCACTAAATATTCCCCAAGATGAAATTCAAGCTTTCCTTGATGATTTTAATCAATGGCTTGATAGAATGAAATATAAATTTATTGATGAATTTAAATCAGAATTACAATATCGCTTATCACTCGCCCTAGAACTTGAAGACGAAGAAGATGAAAAAAGTAGAGTCATAGAAAAACTCAACTCATCTCTATCAAAAACAAGAGCACAATTCTTAGTCGGAATCAACACCCTATTCTCAAGTCACCAAAATTTGTCCAATGACTTTTGGGACGAACTAGAAGAACTCTTCATTATGTCAGATATGGGCTATGAATCATCACAAAAACTTATAAGTATGCTAAAAAATATAGCAAAAACACACAATATCGATAAACCTAATGACTTGCTACCCTACTTCCAAACAGAAATTGCAACTCTCTTCACAACTCCAAAACGCATCGAAGCAGTCAATCCGCCAGAAGTCATTCTTCTCGTGGGCGTAAACGGCGTAGGTAAAACCACTACACTAGCAAAATTAGCCTATCGTTCAAAATTACAAGGAAAAAAAGTTCTCATAGTCGCCGCCGATACATTTCGTGCCGCCGCCATTGAACAACTAAATGTTTGGGCAGATAGAATAGGTGTCGACTTCCACGCAAAAGCCCATGGCGCTGACCCCGCCGCCGTTGCCTACGAAGCAATGGATAAAGGACTAAACGGAAATTATGATACTATATACATTGATACAGCCGGACGTCTGCATACAAAAACTGGACTCATGGACGAATTAGGTAAAATCTACAATGTAATCGGAAAAAAACACCAAGGTGCACCCCATAGAACAATCTTAGTCATCGACGCCACAACTGGACAAAATGCCATTCAACAAACAAAATTATTCACCGAATCTGCACACGTTTCAGAAATTGTGCTCACAAAATTAGACGGTACTGCAAAAGGCGGTATAGCACTATCCATAGCAACCCTCTTCAAAACTCCAATCACATACGTAGGTTTAGGAGAAAAACTTGAAGACTTACGCCCCTTTAGCCCAGAAGACTTCGCTAATGCCCTCTTTAATTTTAACGATAAAGAAGAATAGGATTGTAAGAAATTTAGTGTTTTTGATTTGAGTTAGTCGGATTTTTTGAAATAGAATTTAATTTAGTATGTAGTTTTCTTTTTTGTCTCCGACGGCCAAAGGACCACTTGGCCCTTTGGAAACCCCTGTGAAAAATTGGCGAATTGAAAATCTTGTGCAAAGCACAAGATTTTCAATTCGCCAATTTTTATAGCAGTGTCAAATGTCTTAACTCGCTCGCTATTCACGCTTTAAGGCTATTTAATTGATGTGGACTGTTTAGGTTATACCTATATTCTTGCTCATTAATTTTTCGTGGGAGTGTGAGGCTTTATATGACATAAACTCCACGGATATGTTTTATATAACCTTTGAATGACAGCAGAAAAAATAAATAAAATAATTCTCCATGCTCCCACTACACTCTATAAAGAAAGATTATTGGTATACCATTTACAGTCCACATCAATTAAATAGCCATAAAGCGTGAACAGCGAGCAAAACAATAGAATTTCATTTCATACAAAAATTTGCGATTTATAGAAAATGCGCTTGCGCAGATTTTCTATAAATCGCAAATTTTTCAT
>CAYJDN010000104.1:0-5301 GCA_964368925.1 uncultured Desulfovibrionaceae bacterium
CCGCCGTGAAAGGGCGATGTCCTGGGCCACTAGACGATGGGGACGCAAAGTGTGTTCAAAACTTGTACGCAATCTAGGTATAAATGTCAAGCATTTTTTTTCAGTTTTTTTAAAATTTTTAAATAAAAAAAACAGCCCATAAAGAGCTGTTTTAAAATTGATATAATCGCTTGATATTATAGCATTTTAGTGAACAATATCAAAATGCGCTTGTGGATGATTACAAGCTGGGCAAAGTTCTGGAGCTTCTAAGCCCATTGCAGTACAGCCACAATTTCTGCAATGCCATTTTACTTCGTGGTCACGTTTGAAGACTGTGCCTTCTTTTACATGCTTTGCAGCATTCAAGAATAAAGATTCGTGGTACGCTTCAGCAATAGCAATATTACGCATACATTTTGCAATTTCTCCAAAGCCTTCTTCGTCGGCAATATCAGCAAAAGTAGGATACATATCAGTGTATTCATGGTTTTCGCCACCAGCAGAAGCAAGCAAGTTTGCTAAAGTATCTTCTACTTTACCAGCTGGAAAAGCAGCCACAACTTCTACTTCGCCGCCCTCTAAGAATTTAAAAAGACGTTTTGCATGTTCTTTTTCTTGTAAAGCAATAGTTGTAAAAGTGTCAGCTATTTGAACATAGCCTTCTTTTTTAGCAACGCTTGCAAAATAATCGTAACGATTGCGTGCTTGTGATTCACCAGCAAAAGCGGTTAAAATGTTTTTTTCTGTTCTTGTACCTTTAAGTGATTTCATAATGCCCCCATAAAATTTATTTATTAAACACTATTATGTTTCTAAATTCAGAACTTTGAGAAATTTTCAACAAAAAGAAATCTTAAGCAAAATAAAAGATAACCAATATTTATGAATGAAGCAAAAGAAATTTCTTTGACAAAAAAACAAGAAAACTGATTTAAAAACATGCCCTAAACATAAACACTATAACACTATTCAAAAATAGCAAAATTATTATAATTAGGCAATAGATATAAAGAGCTGAAAAAGCGAAAGAAATTAATTGAGTAAAGCTTTATGCCCTTCCATACAAGATTCGCACACGCCAGAATATTCAACACTAGCACTCAAAAGAGTAAAATTCTCTAAACGAATAGCATCAAGATCTACTTCATTTGCAATAGGATCAAAAATATCAACAATTTTATCACAATGCACACAACGAGCATGCGCATGCTTAGACATGTCGCCATCGAAATGACGCACTGAACCAGCAGAGTCTAATTTGCGAACTTCACCGCTTTCTACTAAGAATTCTAAATTTCTATACACTGTGCCTAAAGAGATTTTCGGCATAAGTCTTTTGACAATAACATAAATTTCTTCTGCTGTTGGATGTGTATTTACTTTTTGTAATTCCGAAAGGATAAGAGCACGTTGACGAGTCATTCGTGAATTTTTAACTTGTGCTGACTTCATTTCTTCCATTGTTTTTTTGTAACCTCATTGCATTTTTTTAAAAGATAATAATAGTAATGATTCTTGTCAAGATATATTAAGCAGTTTATCAAAATTAATTCTTCTGCTTGTCTATAGCATAATTGGTGCATTTAACAAACCAGTTGTTAAATCAAGGCCATGCATAAGATTTGCATTTGCTATAGCTTGGGCAGAAGCGCCACGGGCTAAATTGTCAATTGCAGAAGTAATAATAAGTCTTTTTGTTCTTTTGCACAAAGTTAGGCCAATATCACAAAACATAGTGCCTCGAACATAGCGAGTTTCTGGCAAAGTTCCTAATGGTAATACTCGCACAAAGGCATGAGATTCATATTTTTTTTCATAAATAGCATGAATTTCTTCTATGCTCATATCTTTTTGTAAATTTGTATAAATAGTGGCCAAAATTCCTCTATTCATCGGTACAAGATGCGGATTGAAAGAAAGAACTACATCTTCATGGGCGATTGCTGAAATTTCTTGTTCAATTTCAGGAGTATGCCTATGCGTTGCTAAGCCATAGGCTTTAAAAGTGTCATGCACTTCACAAAATAAAGTTCCTACATTTGCCTTTCTACCAGCACCACTGGTACCCGATTTTGCGTCAATAACAATATTATTTGTTGAAATAATCTTTTCGTCTATTGCAGGATATAAACCCAATATAGAAGCAGTTGGGTAACAACCAGGATTTGCTACTAAACGAGCATGAGCTATGTCTTTAGCATAAAGTTCAGGAAGTCCATAAACAGCTTCTTCCAATAAATCTATAACTTTATGTTCAGTTTTATACCATTCAGTAAAGATTTCAGCATTTTTAATTCTAAAATCCGCTGAAAGATCAACAATTTTACAACCAGCGTCTAATAATTCTTTTGCCATTTCCATCGCAATACCGTGTGGCACTGCAAGAAATACAAGATCAGTCGATTCTTTTAATTCTTGCGGACTTGGATTTGAGATAAGAATATCTCCGCCTTTTAATCCACGCATAAAGGGATAAATCTCACTCAACTTCTTCCCCTCTTCTTGCCTTGAAGTGACAACAGAGAGTTCAAAACTTGGGTGATTTACAAGCAAACGCACAAGCTCCATTCCTGTATAGCCAGAAACGCCAACCAATCCTACTTTCATATTCTTTCCTAACTACTTTTTAAGCGCTAAATACTTCATGCGTAATTCATAAAGCAAGCCGTTTAATAATTGCTCTTCTTCGCTATCCAAGCCATTTTTTATCTTATTTTGTAACATATCCAAAACATCAATCGTATGTGATGCCATAAGCAAATCTTGTTCTTTTTTGCCAGTGTCAGGGTGTGGTACTTCGCCTAAATGCGCAAGAGCAGAAGAAGAAAGTGAAAGAATAAAGGTGGAAAAAGAAATTTCTGGTAACACATGTGAATTATTGTCAGTAGTCATACTTTTCTCGCTTGTTGAAATGCTATTAATCTCATCTATTATATTACAATAATACTGTAATTTCACATGGCAAGATTATCATAAACATTTTTATAAAAAAAGCTGAGGGACATGCCCTCAGCTAAAGATTAATCTTTTTTGATTTCACTATACCATGCAGAAGATTTTTGCAATAAACTATTGACTCTATTTGCTAAAGTATGCGGATCTTGAATATAGCCATCAAGAAGTTGCGTGGTTTCAAACAAAGTGTGTATCATATCGTTTAAAAGCGCATCGTCAGGATTTGCCTTATATATAGTTAGTAAATTCCTTACAAGTTGATGATCTGGATTGATTTCAAAAACTTTTTTAGGAGGTGTCATGTCTTTTGTCATGGCACGCATAAGTTTTTCCATTGAAGAAGAAGTGCCGTCAGCGCCAACTAAAGCCGCTGGTGCAGAAGCTAAACGATTTGAAGTGCGTACGTCTTTTACTAAATCGCCAAGGCAAGCCTTGATTGCAGCGATAAGATTTTCAAGCAATGGTTTTTCTTCATCTTTTAATGGTGGAGCGTCATTTTCATCTTTCACTTCTGGGAAATCTTTCAAATCTTCTTCACTTGCAAATTCAACAGCCTTAAAATTGAAGCCCTTATGCTCATTGATTGATTCAAGCACTATTTCATCAATAGGCTCATAAAGGAATAAAACTTCTAAATTACGACGCTTGAAAGATTCATACAATGGATTGAGCTTACAAGCTTCCCTGTTTGGAGCGCAGATATACCAAATATTTTTCTGCTTACTTTCTTGCTTGCCTTCTTCTGAAACTTCGCCCTCAATGATGAGTGGATAATTTCTTTTCGCATTTTCAATATATTGATCAAAGCTCACTAATTTTTCGTCATTTTCTTCAAAGGAAGAATTAAAACGCAATAAAGACAAGTAGCTATCTTTATTTAGATAGTCTGAATAGCCAAGTTTGAAAATTTGCCCATGCTTATTCCAGATTTTTGCATATTGAGCTTCATCTTCATTTGCTATTCTCTCAAGATATTTCAAAGCTTGTTTTGTAAGTGTTTGCTGTATCTTACGAATAACTAAATTTTCTTGTAATGTTTCACGAGATATATTTAAAGGCACATCTTCTGAATCCACCACACCCTTGAGGAAGGCAAGATAGTTTGGCACTAACTCTTTATTATCTTTATTGATAAGAATACGTTTTGCGTATAAATCTAAACCATACTGCTCACGCTGAGCAAGAGCGATATCAAGCTCTTGGTTTGGAATAAAGACAAGCATATTGAATTGGATTGGCGAATCAGTAGAAAAATGGATTGTTCCTAATGGTTCTTCTTTATCATAAGTGAGGAATTTATAAAATTCTGTGTATTGTTCTTTACTTACAGAAGACTTTGGCTCTCTCCAAATAGCAGGTGTTGTGTTCACATGCTTTTCGCCGACATAAACGGGGAAAGGTAAAAATGAAGAGTGTCTGCGAATAATATCTTCTAATTCATAATCTTCAAGATATTGCTTTGCATCTTCTTTCAAATGTAAATATATAGCAGTGCCACGAGTTGGAGCGTCGTCGCCCTTATATTCTTCAATAGTGAAAGAACCTTCGCCATCTGATGTCCAAATGTGCGCTTTTGCATCAGCTACAGCTGGAATTGAAACAACTTCTACTTTATCTGCTACCATAAATACTGAATAAAATCCAACACCAAAGCGGCCGATAATTTGTGAAGCATCGCTCACTTTGTCAGCCTTATCTTTATCAGCAGCTGCATTCAAATCTTTCAAAAATTCTTCTGAGCCTGATTTTGCAATAGTACCAAGATTATCAATCATTTCAGCACCTGTCATGCCTATGCCCGTATCTTGAATACATAATACATTGTTATCTTTATCAATAGCGACTTTAATTTCTAAAGGCAATTCGCTTGCTACCACATCATTTCTGCTTTGCAAAAAGCGAACTTTATCAAGAGCATCAGAAGCATTTGACAAAACTTCACGCAAGAAGATTTCTCTGTTAGTATAAAGTGAATGTGTCAAAATATTCAATACTTTGCGCACATCAGATCTAAATTCATGTTTATTCATACAAACTCCATAAAATCAAATTTACAAAAGAAAAAATAAGGCAGATTAACAAGATGTCAATAATCTAGCCTTAATTTTTTAAAACCATCAAAACTGTTTTTCGTAATAAAGCAAAAAGACTCTAAACTGTTAAAATTTTACCAATTTTCTTAAATTTTTGTTCGCTTTCGTCGAAAGTTGTCATACAAAGAAAAGAAAATTTCGAGAATGTTCCATCTGCTAAATTGACGGCAACTTCTCCCTTATTTGTTTTTGAACCAACGCTTGGCATAGAAAGTTCGCCAACAAATTTCATAAGTTCAGGGAAAATTTCTTTTGCAATTTCAGAACTTGA
>CAYJDN010000104.1:5311-6819 GCA_964368925.1 uncultured Desulfovibrionaceae bacterium
CAATAGTTTCAGGAGCTTTAAACATTTCCACAGCATTTTTTGAAAAACGTATACTATTTTTCGCAATGTCATATTCAAAGAAAATGCTATCTGTTATCATTGCAATTGCTGAATTGAACTTCAATTCTTTTTGTAAGGCATCGAAAGTGCTAGAATAAGTTGTTATATCCGTCACTGTAAGATATAATTTCTCTTCATTCTTCTCATTTTTATACATTCTACCAGCAAGTTGTACCATTTTAAATTCATTTTCTTTATTTATTATTCTGCAAAAATAATCAAAAGCGCCCCATGGGTCTTCTTTTGCCGATGTGGCAAAATATTCATAGACCTTATCTCTATAATCTGGATGTATTGTCAATTTCCCTTGGTTTTTCAACAAGGTAAAATTCTCATCTAGTTCAGTGATAACAATACCGCAAGGCACAAAAGAATTTGCAAATTTGGGATCTGAAATATGTTTTATTAATTCAAGATCTTTTTCATTTTTGTTTTTCTGTGGTAACATATGACGATATTTTTCTTCAAATTCATCAACATCTAAAGGTTTACCATAAATATAGCCCTGAACCGCATCACAGTTCATAGATTTTAGCATTTCAACTTGTTCTTGTGTTTCTATTCCCTCAGCAACGACATATAGCCCCAAACTGTGTGACAATCTTACAATACCATCAATAAGCATATCATCACGTCTAATAGAGGCCGAAGTATTCACAAAGAAACTTCTATCCATTTTTAGCGTATTAACATTAAGATTTTTCAACATACTAAGTGAGGAATAGCCAGCTCCAAAGTCATCAATAGACGTTTTAAAGCCTTGTTCTTGAAGTTTTGCATAAAGCAATTCAAGCGCTCCCTCTTGTGCTGCCGAAGCTGATTCAGTAAGCTCGATTTCAATAAGCTCGTGCGGCACTTGATGTTTATCAACAATTTTTACAATATCATCAACAATAGAAGGATTATTTAAATTTACACGAGATAAATTTACAGAAACAGTAAGATAACCAAAACCTTTATCAATCCACGATTTTAAAGCAATACACGTTTTTTCAAGCACATATTTATCAAGATCCATAATAAAGCCGTTTTTCTCAAAAAGTGGAATAAACTCATTAGGATATATCATAGTACCGTCAGCTTCTATCCAACGCACAAGAGCCTCTGCTCCAATGAGATAATCACCACTGACATTGAACTTTGGTTGTAAATAAAGGCGATATTCATTATGCAAAAGCGCAGCTCGCATTTTATTTACTATTTCAGCATCTTTTATTATTTTCTTCTTATATGAATTATCGTAATCATAAAGAAGCACAGCATTAGATTCTTTCGCTTTTTTGTGTGCCATCATTATTTTATTGACAATTTCATCAGCATCAGATTCGCCTAATTCAATTTTATAACGCCCTATTTTAAAAGAGAAATTATGCTCTTTAAGCTCTGGAATGAGTTGTTTTGTAAGTTCTAAATAGTGATTTGTAAGTTCGTCCATATTTTCAAAAAAA
>CAYJDN010000105.1:0-213 GCA_964368925.1 uncultured Desulfovibrionaceae bacterium
CTTCCCTGAATACAAAGAAAAAAATAATGAAGAAATTGAACATATCTACACTTTAATTAGTGCTCCCTATGCTGTAAGTGGCATAAGCATTAGTCTTGATTTTGTGTGGACTAGAGTTGATTTTCCTGATTTTGGACGTAGTCCACAAGAAATTATTTCTGCTATTGACTATTATTTATCCATTATCAAAAAAGAAATTATAAATAAAACTTT
>CAYJDN010000105.1:284-4411 GCA_964368925.1 uncultured Desulfovibrionaceae bacterium
GATGATGCTAGACATTGTTTGTGCTGATTATAGGCAACTTAGAGATCAATTAGGCGATAATATTTCCTTACAAGCCGTTTCTGTAAACTTCCCTTATCTTGTCTTTATGCGACCAGACATTCTTGATGAAGTGCACGATATAGTGAAGAAACACGGGCTATTACCACAAATGATAAAGATAGAACTCACAGAAAGAACATTTACTTCAGATACTGATACAACCTTAGAAAAAATTGATGAATTTATCGAACGTGGTTTTGTTTTTGAGCTTGATGATTTTGGTGTGGAATATTCAAACTTTAGCATGTTCTTCAATGTACCAATCAATATTATTAAATTCGATCGTAGTTTAGTTGTAAGTTCAACAGAAAATGAAAAACGTCGTGACTTTTTCCATAAATTCCTTATAGCTATCAAGGCTCTAAGAGATGACATTGAAGTTATTATGGAAGGTGTAGAAGACGATGATATTAAACAATATCTTATTGATTGCGGTTGTGACTATATTCAAGGCTATGTATTTTCTAAACCGCTAAAATATGAAGATTTTACTAAATTTATTGTACAAGCTCAATAGAATCAATACAAAAGAGTGAACATAAGTGTAAATAGTAAGAGTAAAAGAATTAATTTAGAAAAACATGCTAATAATAGCTTAGTAAAGACTTTAAGGTTTAATATTTTCTTAAAGCCTTTTTATATTTATAGAATATTGCATAACAAATGAAAGTATAGATTCTTTTGTAAATTTATATATCTTCCGCTCTTTTTTTCAAAATTTCTCTATAAAATGGATTTGCCCTATAATCTGTAGGGGTTACTCCACAATTTTTTTTGAAGATAGTATAAAAATTACTCATAGTACTAAAACCAGATTCATAAGCAATATCGGTGATATTAAGCTCACTTGAAATAAGCAAACGCTGCGCTTCATGTATGCGCATTATATTGATTATTTGATTTATAGTATAGCCAGATTTCTTTTTAAATACTGTCATTGCATAATTTGGGTGAAGCCCTAATTCTTCCGCTAATTCAGATATTTGTATATTTTTTGTGAAATTCTTCTGCAAATAAGCATAAATAAGAGCAAAAGTTCCTTTATCCACATAGGCATGCTTATCTTCGTCAATTTTTTGTGAATTATACATAAGCCCAAAGCGGCGAAATCTTGTTTCAAAACAATCTATGATAAGTTCCTGAAATTTCACATCTGAATGTTGCAAATCTTTTTGCCAAAATGGCAATACAGCTTTGTCGACAGTGCAAGAATCCTCGTCATGCACAAGCACAAGCTTGCCCGAGAGTATTTTATTAGACAATTCATTAGGCATATTCCATTTTACAAACAAAGGGAAAGGAATGGTGAGCCAATATTGCGTATTGTCTTCTGGAGTTTCATGTACCATATGTGGCACTTCCGACCACAACATAACATTCTCGCCAGCCTCAATAGTATATATTTGACCACCTACTTGATATTTTACTGGCCCTTTTTCATAAAATCCAAGCTGTATATCACTATGCCTATGTAGGTTTTTCATGCAATAAGCCTTTGTAATATAAACACTTAAACCAAAGACTAGCTCTTTAATAGAATACATATTTCCCCCCACAAAAAAAATAATGAAAAAAGCTTAGGATAAAGGATATAAATTTCGAAATAAAGGAAGTAAAAACTTAGCATATCTTCTATCTTCTTGCAAGATGAAAGAACCCTTTATTCAAAATTGGTTGCTTTTATCAATCAAATTTTCAAAATATTATTTCTATCCTTGTAAGTTATTAGCCATTTTTATAATAATTATAATTACAAAATACTCATATTTTCTTGGATAGATTAAGGAGAAAAAAGATGCAAGAATTTCGTATTGAATCTGACAGTTTGGGTGAAATGCAATTACCTGTAGATGCCTATTATGGCGTGCAGACAAAAAGAGGAATGATAAATTCCACTATTTCTGGGCAAACTATGGACGATTATCCTGACTTTGTTTTTGGCATAGCTGCAATCAAAAAAGCTGCTGCTATCGCTAACTTTAGTTCAGGTGCTTTTTCTAAAGAAATTTGTGACGCTATTTGTCAGGCTGCCCAAGAAGTTATGGACGGCAAATTCAAAGGCGAATTTCCACTTGATATCATTCAAGGTGGTGGCGGTACTTCTGCTAATATGAACGTGAATGAAGTTATTGCTAACCGTGCGAATGAAATTATTACTGGTAAAAAAGGCTCTGATGTTGTTCACCCAAATACGCACGTAAACATGAGCCAATCAACAAATGACGTTATTCCTGCTTCTATGAAGATTGCTTGTCACATCTATCTTGGTCGCCTTGCGGCAACTTTAGAAAAAGTTGAAGCTGCTTTTAGAGCAAAATCAGTTGAATTTAAAGATGTTGTAAAAATGGGAAGAACTTGTATACAAGACGCTTTACCGCTCACACTTGGGCAAGAATTTGGTGGCTATGCTTCACTTGTTGAAAGAAGAAGAGCTATCCTACTAAATCTACAAGAAAAATGCACAAAATTACCTTTGGGCGGCACTGCTGTTGGAACAAAGATGAGCGTGCGTATTGGCTATGTTGAAGAAGTTTATAAGGCTCTTTCAACAGTGCTTGGTTATACTGTAAAGGTTGATGAAGATTTATTTGACGGCCTACAAAATGCTGATGCCTATGTTGATATTTCAGGAGGTTTGAAAGGCCTTGCTATTTCTATGTCTAAAGTGGCTCAAGATTTACGTATGTTTTCCTCTGGCCCATTCCTCGGACTAAAAGAAATCAATCTTCCTGCTGTTCAACCTGGTTCATCAATTATGCCGGGCAAATACAATCCTGTTATTCCTGAATTAGTTATACAAGCGGCTCAAGTGACTTGCGGCAATGATTTTGCTATCACTATGGCGGCGGAAGCTGGCGAATTAGACTTGAATGTTTGGGAACCAACAATCATTAAATGTATTGCTGAATCTAGCAGATTATTGACTGGTGCATTAGAGCATTTCACTGAAAAATGTATACTTGGCATTACTGCAAACAAAGAATATTGCTATGAATGCAGCACAAATTCTTTAGCTATGTCAACAGTTATCGCTTCGCTTATAGACTATCCTACTGGCAGTTATGTAGCGAAAAAAGCCATTGAATATAAATGCACCATCAAAGAAGCGTGCATTCGTGAAAATATCCTAACACAAGAACAAGCTGATGTGTTACTTGACCCAATTCTTCTTACAGATGGCGAATTATTTGCTAAAAAAATTGAAGAATATAAAGATATTGTAAATAAAAAGTAAAATAATACTTTTTTCGGTTAGCTTGTGTTTCTAAATTAAGAGTTTTTGTGACTTTATCAAAGAGGGGCAAGGAACAAAGTTTTTTTCTTGAGGGAGTTTATCCAAACATAAATGACCGAAAGAAAAAACTTTTGACGAAGCCTCATGTCGGCAAAAATAGTTCTCTGTAATATAGCTAATTTTAGCTTGTAGAAGAAATTTTGGCTCTATCACAAAAAAACAAAAGAATTAATTTAGAAACACACCCTAGAAATTAGAATTAAACAAAGGGGAACTTATCTATTTTACACAAGAAGTTTTGACGGACTAGGCAAGTGTAAAATAAAGCTCCCCCAACAAGCTCAAGAGGAATTATCCATGTCTCAAGCAAAAGAAACCTTAGCACCAGGCTCACCAGAAATCCACAAAAAACTTCCCACTCACCCATTTTTTGCCCTATCAATCATTATTGGTTTAGCATTTATTGCCGCTTTCATTATTCCTAGCGGCCAATACCAACGTGAAGTAATCAATGGCATAACACGTGTTGACCCTACTTCTTATGTTCAATTAGACAAAATTTATCCTGGAATTGACACCCTCTTCCTTTCATTCTTCTACGGTTTTGGTAATGTTGCCTCTCTTATGGCATTAGTACTTTTCGTGGGCGGCGCTTTTGGCGTTATTAAAGGAATTGGCCTTTTTGATGTAACTATTAAAGTAGTTATGCGTAAAATGAAAAACTTCGGTATTATCCCATTAATGATTGCTATTATGCTTATGATGGCTCTTATCATTTCCTTTACTGGTATTTGGGAATTATCACTCATTGTTATTCCATTCATTATTCCAC
>CAYJDN010000105.1:4421-6764 GCA_964368925.1 uncultured Desulfovibrionaceae bacterium
TTTGCCTTAGCCTTGGCTATGATGATATGACTGGTTTCTCCATTATTATGGCTGGTAACTGTGCGGCTCTTGGTACTGCTTTAGCAAATCCATTCTTTACAGCTGTTGGTCATCAAATTGCTGAACTTCCTATCTATTCTGGTATGTGGTATAGATTAGTGGCTATGTGTATTCTTTATGTGCCAGTATTCTTTTATGTTTTGAGATATGCAAGAAAGGTAAAGGCTAATCCTGAATTATCTATAACTAAGGACGAAGAATGTACTTTCACAGTTATTGAAGACGATGGCGCAACTATGAATGGTAGACAAAAAATCGCTGGCGTCGTATTTCTTGCTATGTTTGGCTTCCTTATGTATGGCACACTTGTGCATGGCTTCTCTTTCCCACAAATTTCTGCTGTTTTCGTAGCTATGGCTTTATTCGTAGGCTTAGCTTATGGTAAAGGTTTGAACGAAATCTGCTACTTATTTGCAAGCGGCATGCAAGACTTGATGCTTGGCGCATTTGTTATGTTCTTTGCTCGTTCTGTTCTCTATATCCTTGAAACTACAATGGTTATTGACACAGTAATTCACTTCCTTGCAGGCTTTTTTGTGGGCGGTAATGACATTATTACTTCTGCTATTGTTCTTGTAGTTCAATCAATTATGAACTTCCTTGTTCCATCTGGTTCAGGTCAAGCAATGCTTACCCTTCCTATTCTTGTACCACTTGCTGATATGGCTGGTATTACACGTCAAACTGTGCACTTTGCGTCACAAATGGGCGATGGCTTATCTAACATTCTATGGCCAACAAATGGCGCATTAATGGCTATGCTTGCAGTTGGCGGAATTTCATATAAAAATTGGTTTAGATTCTTTGCTCCACTCTTTGCAATCGTGTTTGTTATCAGTATTATCCTTGTTATGGTGGCGCAATACATCAAACTTGGCCCATTCTAAGCAAGCCAAATTATATAATTATAAAATAGTTTATTCTAAAAGCTGTATTTCTTGATTATTTCGAGGAATACAGCAAAAAACAAGAGGTTTAATATGTCAATTTCACGTAAAATAGCGCAATATGTATTGAATTTGAAATTTGAAGATATTCCACAAGATGTTGTTGAATATTCTAAATTTGCTCTAGCAGATTATTTTGCAGTAAGCTATGCAGCTCGCGACACAAAAGACGCTAAAATCATTATAGATTATGCAAATAAAGTCAATAATGCGCATGATTGCTCTATTATCGGCTTTAAAGAAAAATATTCTGCACCTTGCGCTTCACTTATAAATGGTATGTTGGCGCATGCACTCGACTATGATGATGTGGGACTCACAGCCCTAAATCATCCTACAGTAGTCAATGCTCCTGTTGCTTTTGCTTTAGCTGAAAAGCTTGGTAAAAGTGGTAAAGATGCTCTTTTTGCTTTTACTGTTGGCGTTGAAATTGAGCATAAAATCGCCCTTGCTCTCATGCCTGTTTTGACAGATCAAGGCTGGCATACAACAAGCGTATTTGGTACTTTAGGAGCGGCCACAGTGGCGGCAATTCTCTATGATTTAGACGAAGAACAATTCATCAAAACTCTAGGTGTTGCCGTTTCTTTAGCAAGTGGCGTACGTGGAAATTTCGGAACTTTTACAAAGCCTTTCCATGCTGGTATGGCGGCGCAAAATGGTATTATGGCGGCAGAACTTGTTCTTAGCGGACTTACTGCAAATGAACATATCTTTGAATGTAATGATGGCTTTTCAAAAGCCTATACAAGCACAGATATTACAGAAGATGACATAAAATTAGGCGAACCTTGGGACGCTCAATTCAATGGCTTCCAATTTAAAAAATATCCTGTTTGCTCCTCTTCTCATTGTGCAAATGACGCTATGAAATCTCTTTATGAAAAGCATAATTTCAAACATGATGAAATTGAAAGTATTGTTGCTGGTGTTTCAACTTTTGCTTTCAAAAATCTCTTATTTGACAATCCTACAACTCCACAAGAAGCAAAGTTTTCAATGCCTTACGCTCTTGCGTGCATAGCTGTTCATGGCAATGTCACTCTTGATAATTTCACCTTAGATGCCGTGCAAGATGAAAATGTTCGTGCTTGCATGCCAAAAGTGAGCATGGTGCTTGATGATATGTATAAAGATGCTGGCACACTCATAAATGAACCTGCTATAGTGCATGTCACATTAAAAGACGGTACTGTTTATAGTGAACGTGTAGAATACGCACTTGGTACTATCAAAAATCCACTCTCTAAAGAACAAATCAAAGTGAAATACGATTCTTGCCTAAAACATTATGACAAAAATCAAGCTGATGCACTTTTTGAAAACCTTTTCAGCC
>CAYJDN010000106.1:0-2771 GCA_964368925.1 uncultured Desulfovibrionaceae bacterium
ATTTAATAAAAACTGTACCACGAAGATTTGAACTGTTTTATCGCTATCAAATAGAAAATCCAATCAAAAGACTTTTTAGACGCTAGAGCATTTTTGAATATACAGCTTATTTTTATAACTGCTCTATTCCGCTTTTAAAAACAAATAAAAAAGCTTCCCTACTTTATTGTAAGGAAGCTTTTTTATTATCTTTGTTATAAGTTATTTTATTATCTTTTTTATAAATGCACTATGCTTTTAATCTACTTGTAAGGTTTGCAAGTTCATGCGCTTGTCTATTCAATTCACTTACAGAATGAGCTGCTTCATTCATGCTATTTGCTGTAACAAGAGCGATTTCATTTACATGTGTCATAGCTTCTTTAATATGCTTTGTAGAAATAGATTGCTCTTCAGCAGCCGCAGCAATTGAATGAACTTGTTCTGCTGAATCTTTTGTCATGTTCGCAATTTCTACTAATGTTTCGCCTGAACGCTGTACAAGCCCTGTTGCTTTTTCAATAGCATTGAAAGAAGCTTGTGTTTGTGACAAGCTTTGGCTTGCGCTTTGTTGAATTTCAGTAATAATTTTAGCAACTTCGCTTGTAGAAATCATAGTTTTTTCAGCTAGTTTTCTTACTTCGTCTGCTACAACAGCAAATCCACGTCCTGCTTCACCTGCTCTAGCGGCTTCAATAGCGGCGTTAAGAGCAAGTAAGTTGGTTTGATCTGCAATTTCTGAAATAACGCCCATAACTTGGTCAATAGATTTAGCGCTTCCATCAAGGCTTTGCATATCTTCCATCAATCTTGTTGTGAGGCTTTGAACTTCTTGCATACTATTAATAGCTTCATTAGCAATGCGTCCGCCTTCGTGTGCTTTTGTGCCTGTTTCGTTTGATACAGTAGAAGCGAGTCCTGCGCTTTGTGCTACATCATTTACTGAAACGTCCATTTCTTCCATCGCATTTGAAGTATTTGAAATTTGTTCAGCTTGATTTGAAGCACCTCTTTCACATTCACTAATAGTATGAGTGAGTTGTTCGCTTGCTGATGATAATCTGCTAACTACTTCTTCTAAATTGTCGGCAACAACAAGCATTTGATCAGTTTTTGTTTTTGCGTTTTGTTCGGCTATAGCGGCAGAATCTAAAGCGCTTTGGATTTTTTGAGCATTTCTCTTACTTTCTTCAATCGCTTCTTCAGCTGTTTGAATTTTATCTTTTAGAGAAAATACCATCTTACTTAGGGCATTAGCCATAATTATTATTTCATTCTTTGTGTCTTGGCTACGGATATTTTGTGAAATTTCGTTCACTTTTTTACCAGCGTCTAATTGACCTTCGCCAACATCAATAGAAATTTTTGTAAGTAAGCCAATAGGTCTTGTAATTGAACGAATAGTGATAACTGAACCAATAAGTAATAATATTACTACTACAAGTACAAGTCCAACTAAGGCTAATTCTACCATATTTGCTTGCGCAATCATGCTTGTGTGTAATTGATTTTGCAATAAAAGCACACTATCAGTATATACTCCTGTACCGAACCAATAAGAAGTGCCTGAAATGTTAGCAGCATAGGCAGTTTTCTGTTCAATTTTTCCATCTGGTTTTGGATAGAGATAAACGACGAAATCTCCACCTCTTTCAGCAGCTTCATAAAGCTCTTGAACATATTTCACGCCTTCAGTGTCAGCAGTATCTTTTAGATTTCTGCCTTGTAAAGCTCTATTTACTGGGTGGAAAACAACATTTGTTTTATCATACACAAAGAAATAGCCAGTTTCATCAATATCAAAACGTGAAGTTGTGACATAATCATTGATAATTTTATCTTGCTCTTCTTTTGATTTACCTTCAATTTGCTTTTCAATGCCTTTAATTGAAGCTAAGGTTATATCTTTGATACGATCTTTTTGCAGTTCATACATCTGACTACCAGCGAGTTTACTGCTTGTGTTTGCTATTGAGTTAATTGCAAAATAAAACACTACAACTAAACTCAACATTATTGCAATGGCTGTAAAGAGAATCAAATAAATTTTTGATCCAATAGATCTACTTCTATTCATACATACCGTCCTTATTATTAGTATTAATATTACTTATGCTAAATAACGACACAATTCTAAAAAATATTAGGCTCTTATTAAAAAATTTCAAAAAAAATGCTTATCTTTCTATATATAGAAATAAACATCGTATAGAGTTAAGTAAAGAAAAAAAATATCTCAAATTGTAATTACTTATCTTTATATTTGTAATATTTTGTATAAAATTTAACCTTTTCAATTATACTTAAGTGTGTTATATACTAAGGGGTTTTCTTATTGTATTTCTAAAATAATAACAAATGAGGCTTTAACATGATTGCAAACTCTCCCTACCATAGCAACATTGATGAACTAAAAAACTTTATAGATATGGCAAGCGGCAGACTTGAAGCCGACATTTGCATTCAAAACGCAAAAATTGTCAATGTTTTCACAAATGAAATATATATAAACAAAGATGTGCTTATTGGTAATGGAAAGATATTAGGCATAGTTGACACTAAGAGCGCAAAGGCTAAACATTACTATGATGCGAAAAATGCTTTTCTTTTACCTGGTTTTATAGATGCGCATGTGCACATTGAATCTTCAATGCTTATGCCAACTAATTTCGCTGCATTAGCACTAGAAAATGGTACAACTACTCTAATAGCTGACCCGCATGAAATTGCGAATGTTCTTGGCCTTGCAGGTATAAAATACATGATAGACAGTCTAAAAGATATGCCTATCA
>CAYJDN010000106.1:2781-5221 GCA_964368925.1 uncultured Desulfovibrionaceae bacterium
AATGCTTATTTTATGCTTCCCTCTTGTGTTCCTGCAACGCCTTTTGAAAATACGGGTGCAACACTTAATAGCAAAGATTTAGAAGCATTAATTTCTTATGATAACATATTAGGACTGGGAGAAATGATGAATTATCCTGGAGTATTATATAACGACCCTCAAGTTTTAGAAAAGATTATGTTAGCTCATAAAAATGCTATGATTATTGATGGCCATGCACCAATGATGCAAGGACGTGAGCTAGATGCCTATATTGGCAGTGGCATTTCTACTGACCATGAATGTTCAACTTATGAAGAAATGAAAGATCGCATTGAAAGGGGGCAATATGTTTTTCTAAGGCTTGGTAGTAGTGCTAAAGATGCAATTAAATTGATGAAATACGTTAATGAACATAATGCACATCTTTGTTGTTTTTGCTGTGATGATATTAGCGCCAAAGATATTTTAGAACATGGACATATGCAAAGGCATTTGAGATTAGCCATACAAGAGGGTCTAGATGCACTTACAGCAATACGCATGCTTACGCTCTATCCTGCTAAATGCTATGGTTTAAAAAATGTTGGCGCTTTAGCTCCAGGATATAGAGCAGATTGCGTACTTGTGGATAATTTAGAAGAATTTAACGTACTTGACGTCTTTTCACAAGGTATAAAAATTGATAAAAACCAATCGAAAATGGCCAATAATAATGAAATAACAAAGCTTGAAAAAGCTATTCATATAGCGCCTTACACTCTTAAAGATTTCAAATTCAAAGCAAGTGGCCTTTGTAAAGTAATTGGAATAAATCCAAATTCTTTAGTAACTTCTTCTCTTCACATTGATATAATAAGCGATGAAGAGGGCTATTTTGATTATTCAAAAAACCCTAATATCCATAAAATCGCTGTATTTGAACGCCATAAAGCCACTGGCAATATAGGTCTTGGTTTAGTGAAAGGCTATATTGCAGAAAATGCAATTTTTGATGGTGCAATTGCTTCTTCTGTTTCGCATGATTCGCATAATATTATTGTCATTGGCGACAATGATGAAGATATGTATCTTGCTGTAAAAACCTTAGAAGAACAAGGTGGCGGCATTGTGCTCATTAAAAATGGCGAAATAGTAGAAAAGCTTGCTCTCCCAATTGCAGGATTAATGTCTAATGAAGAAGCAAGCATTGTGAGTGAAAAGAAAACTCGTTTGCTTAATTTTCCTTATAACAAAGAAATTGATCCTCATATTTTACTTTCTTTCTTAGCGCTTAGCGTTATACCCGAACTAAAAATTACAGATCAAGGCCTTTTTGATGTATTGCAATTTAAATTTACATCTATTAATGTAGAATAAAGATATTTTACAATTTGAATTTACAACTCTCAATATAGAATAATTTAAAATAATAAAGAATAATATGGGATAGATATGCGCATTAATGACACACATTATACGACAATTTGGCTAGACGAAGAAGATAATTTGCAAATTATTGATCAAACAAAATTGCCTTTTGAATTTAAAATAGTGCAATTAGAAACGGTTGAAGAATGTTGTTTTGCTATTTTGAATATGCAAGTTCGTGGTGCAGGACTTATTGGCATAACTGCGGCTATGGCGGTTTATGTTGCCATTAAAAATGCTCCAGAACAAGCAAATGTGCAAGAATTTAATGACTATATGCAAAAAGCCTATCATAAAATCCGTATCACACGTCCAACGGCGAGTAATCTTGGCTACGCCTTAGAAAGAATGCTTGTAACTTGGGAAAATAAAACAAGAGAAGAGGCGCTTGCTCCTGCTCGTGCGCTGGCGCTTTTTATATTGGAAGAAGACATAGAATTTTGTAAAAGCATTGGCATGCATGGACTTGCAATTATTGAAGAAATCGCAAAAAAGAAAAATAATAATACTGTCAATATTCTTACACATTGTAATGCTGGTTGGTTAGCTTTTGGTGACTATGGCTCAGCACTATCGCCCATATTTTTAGCGCATCAAAAAGGCATTAAAGTGCATGTTTGGGTTGATGAAACACGCCCACGCAATCAAGGCGCAAGTCTTACAAGCTTTGAATTGGTTGAAGAAGGCATTTCACATAATCTTATAGCTGATAATACTGGCGGCCATCTTATGCAAAAAGGGCTAGTAGATATGTGTATTGTTGGCGCAGATAGAGTGACAAAATGTGGTGACGTTGCAAATAAAATAGGCACTTATCTTAAAGCTTTAGCCGCTAAAGATAATGGCATTCCTTTTTATGTCGCTTTTCCATCTTCCACACTTGACTTCAAGCGTTATAGTGGAAGTGAAATCCCCATTGAAGAGCGTGAGGGCGCAGAAGTAGAAACGCTTTATGGTGTAAAATGCGATATAAATGGCTCTGTTCTTCAACAAAATCTTTCTTATTTTAGGATTTGTCCTGAAAAAACAAAGGGGAAGAACTATGCTTTTG
>CAYJDN010000106.1:5231-6757 GCA_964368925.1 uncultured Desulfovibrionaceae bacterium
AAATAATGGATAAATAGACATGTTACTTTAATTGAGCAAGCACAAATTATACATCATAGAGCAAGTACAAGTTCGTTAAAATAGAGTAGGTAAAGCATGGAATTAGAAGGTATTATCAAATATAATTGCAAACACGAAGAAGTGAATTTAGAACAACTCCCACACTTTAGAGAAGAAAGACTTTGTATACTTTTTCAAAAAGTAGACAATCTTCGTACCAAATTGCACGATAGGGGCTATATTGGCGTAAATGAAGATGGCATTGGCTATGGTAATATTTCCATTCGCATGCACTATGATGATGAAAGTATTGACCATTTTCTTGTGTCTTCAACCAATACGGGTCATGTGCGAGAACTTGGTCTAAATGGCTATAGTCTTGTGTATTTAAGCGATATTGAAAATAATACTGTTCATTCTATGGGCGCAAAACAGGCAAGTTCAGAAAGCATGACGCATGCGGCTATTTATAGCGCAAGTTCAAAGCTTTACAAGGAACAAAATTCTAAAGAACGCATTGAATGTATTGTTCATATTCATCACGCACCTTTATTTACTACATTGTGTGAAGAAGACGATATTCCATGTACGGCAGAAGATATTCTTTACGGTAGCGTTGATATGGCTAAGGCGATTATTGAAGTAGTGAATAAAAAAGCTATAGAAAATGTGATACTTATGCGTGGGCATCAAGACGGCATTATATTCCATGCAAATTCTATAGAAGATTTAGGCCACGTTTTCGGCTTATAAGGAGTTTTTATGGCGACAAATAAAATAGGTATTATTGGCGGTAGTGGATTAGAAAAAGCTGAAATCTTTACTAAAATTAAAGAACATTCCATTGAAAACAAATGGGGCAAACCCTCCTCTCTTCTTACAGAGGGATTGATTGATGATGTTCCTGTCGTTTTCCTTTCTCGTCATGGTTTTAATCATGAAATTCCGCCTACATTTGTAAACTCTAGGGCTAATATACAAGCACTAAAAGATCTCGAATGTACGCATATTCTTGCAAGTACGGCTGTAGGTTCTTTGCGTGAAGAAATCGCTCCTGGACATTTAATTGTTCCAAATCAATTTATAGACTTCACTCGTCTTCGCCCTCTTTCTTTTTATGAAAATTATAATGATGGTGTTGTACATGCAAGTATGGCTGATCCATTTAATGAAGTATTACGACAAGCCCTTATAGAAAGCTTGACGAAACTCGAATATATGCACCATAAAAATGGTACAGTTGTAACAATTGAGGGCGCTCGTTTTTCTACAAGAGCAGAATCGCATATGTTTAGAATGTGGGGGGCTGATATTATTAATATGAGCACAAGCGTTGAAGCAATACTTGCGAATGAAGCGCAAATTCCTTATGCCACAGTTGCTATGGCAACTGATTACGATTCATGGCGTGAAAATACAGAAGCCGTAACTTGGGATGAAATTGTGCGTGTTATGAATTTAAATACGCAAAAAGTTATGAATTTATTCAAAAATGTTATACCAAATTTGAAGAATGTGTAAATTGT
>CAYJDN010000107.1:0-6735 GCA_964368925.1 uncultured Desulfovibrionaceae bacterium
GTAGCGCTGCTACACTCCTATCCTAAAAAAATATGACGCCTCGCCTAAGAAAAAAATATGAATTTTTTATTAACTCAATTTTTATGCAAAATGCTAAAAAGGGAGAATCTTTATGTCTATTTCAGGAATTTCAACTGACACAAGTTCAAGCTCTTATAATTATTATTATGCAAATCGTTCTTCACAATCTACCCAAGCTGCGCAATCAACGCAGGGCATGCAGAATAATAATACTGCAAAATCAAATAGTAATGCACAAAACCAAGGTGCAGGTAAAGAAAATTTAATAAACAATGCAGGCACGTTAATTGACGCTGTAGACGCTGGTTTTGTATTTCGACAAAGCGCAAGCGCAAGTTCTGCTTCTGGCTCAACGGTTTCTGTGCAAAAAAGTGCAGAAAATTATGATATTTCTTTAGAGCGTGCCAATGGGCAAAAAGTTGATATTTCCACCTCAGAAGACATCGAAATTACAGAAAATGCTGATGGCACAACAACAATTTATTATGTGCAAAGCAATATCACGCAAATTATTGATACTAAAGGTAATAGCACACAAGAAGAGGGTAAGCAATCAAATAAAAATGCTGATTCTATTTTTATTAATCTCAATGCGCATGAAATGAATGCAGGTGAGGGCGATAATACTATTTTGAACTTTGTTGAAAATGCCACTATTACAGCTGGAAATGGCAATAATACTATAAAAAATTATGCAGATAATGTGACAATAAAGGTGGGCGATGGCGACAATACTATAGAGCCAAATAGAAATAGCATGATTCTTGTCGCTGGTGATGGGAATAATACGATTAATGCCTCAAGCATACATGATTCAATAATAAGCCTAGGTAATGGAAATAATAAAGTATCTGGCGATCTTATGCACACGACATTAAACTTAGGCAATGGCGAAAATAGCCTTAGAATTGGCAATATGAATAATTCTATTTTGCACATTGGCGATGGCGATAATGCGCTTGATATTGTTCACTCTAATTCTAGTACTATGAATTTAGGCGATGGGGATAATTCTCTCATCATGGCTTGGATGCACAATTCTACAATGAATATTGCTAATGGTAATAATGATGTTGAAATTTCATGGTCTTTTGATTCTTCCACGAATATTGGTAATGGTGACAATGAATTAGATTTATCTTGGTCTTTTGATTCTACGAATACACTTGGAAATGGAAATAATATTTTCAATTTGTCTTGGTCATTTGATTCTACAAATAATTTGGGCGATGGAAACAATGAATATTCGCTTTCTTGGTCATTTAACTCAACAAATAATTTAGGTAATGGCGATAATAAAGTAGTCACATCATGGGCTTTTGATTCGACTTTTAACTTTGGTGATGGCGATAATACGGTGGAAAGTAGTTGGTCTTTTGATTCTGTTTTCAATTTTGGAGCGGGTTCAAACACTATGAACGCTACTGGTATGTATAATTCAACTATCAATGCTGAAAACGATTTAGTGCTTGAATTATTTGAGATTGTTGACTCTGCTATCAATAGTAATGGTAGCGATGGCGATGTAGAAATAAAGGCGAACACAATTGAAAATACGAATATACATTTAGGCGATGGCGAAAATTCTATTGAAACAATGCGCTTTGACAATTCCAAGCTTACTATGGGTGATGGAAACAATTATTTTGAGGCATTTGTTGTTGGCGCAGAATCAAGTGTAAATATGGGCGATGGGGATAATGCTCTTGCTATTGATTATTTGACTGGCGAAAGTTCTGTTACTCTAGGTGACGGCAAGAACGATGTCTATCTTTATAAAACAGAAGATAATGCAAAAATAGAAGCTGGCGATGGCGATAATATAGTGCAAATTGGGCAGGCGCAAAATAAAGAAAATATACAAGTTGGTGCAGGGCATAATTTAATCGTGTTTGATCCTGCAAATAATGTAGGTGCAGAACAAGGCTCTTTGTCAGATGAAGATTATGCGGCATTACTTGCAGCGGCAGAAGAGGAATATCTTGAAATAATTGAAGAAATAGACGCAAAAAGAGCCGAGCGTCAAAGTGAGGGGTTAAAAATAGCGACTGAGTCAGCGCAAGAATATGAGGCTCGTATGAACGAAGAAAATTTTGTTGAAAGGAATTTGGAATATTATGCACAACGTGAAGCTGTAGTGAATGACAATATTTCAGCGCTAAAATCATCAGATGAAAAAAGAGCTGAAGTAAAAGAGCAACATTATAAAGTAATGCAAGAAGAATTGCTTAATAATCAAATGGATTATATGCGCTTAGAGCAGTTTTATAAAAAGACAATCCAATAGAATAGTGTAGGTTCTAAGGCATTAGGGTGTGTTTCCCTAGAAATTATTTTTGTATTATTTCTTCAATAGAAATCCAAGAATTGATGTCATTTGCGTCAGAATGGTTTCTGCATTTCCATTCACAGGCTCTCACAGCCTGAATTTTTGCCATATCTTTCTCGTATTTTTAGAAATATAGCCTTAGAGGACTAAGTTTAATGTATCTTGGGGGCTTAGATTGATCCCTTTTTGTTTCACTTCTGCATGAGCTTGAATTTTGCTCTTTTCCAAATTTAGCAAAGCATGAATGATAATGCTTGTACTTTGTTCAAGTTCCTCTTCTGTGCTATACACAGTGCCGTATTCTTCTATGTGTTTTTTATCTGCAATTAAAGATAGGACAGCGCTACAACCTGGCCATGCACCGCCACTGCTTGAATATTTATAAATTGCATCTGACATGAAGAGCGAACCGCCAATATCCTGAGTGACTAATTTTCCGAGCCTATATGCTATTTCGACTTTTTGCGCAGATGTGTTTGCATCTGCATAGGTTTTGCCAAGTTGTTCTATTTCATAGCCAATTCTCTTTCTTTCATTTACTAAAGTTTCATCTCTTGCATAGGCTTTTTCTTCGAAAAAATATGGAATATCAAGACATTGTAGAGCGTTTATAAGTGCTTGTGCAACAGTGCTATTATCATATTCTTCATTCCAGCGCACATAATATTTAATCATATCAACTCTTTCTTGAAGCGCTGGCACAAAGGCTTTAGATTCTAGTATGATTGTAGGCAAATTGAACATGCCTATTTTTTGCATGACTAAACCCTTATTACCGATTGGAATTGTGCCTTCAGAATCTTCATTTGGCCCAGAAAAATCACTGGCATTAATAGTAAGTAGCCACGCAAAAGGAATAGTATTGATGAGTAGGCAGCCTCCTAAAAATGCGCCACAAGAATTAGGTACATTATCAAGCATATATTCTGTTTGAGGCCAATTCTTTTTGAAAAAATCGAGTATAGCCCTACTTAAAGCAAGATTGAAAGCTAAAGCTGTTTCGTTAACATTAATAGTACGTCCTAAGAGCTTTGTTGTTAAAGATTGAGGAATAAGTGCTGATTCTCCAACAGCCTTTTGTAAAAGAATTTTTTCAAATTGGGTGATGTGCTCACTTGTAGAAGCTTCGCCTATACCTATGTTTTCTTTGCCTATTTCTATATGTATGCTTGTGCTTGAACAAAGAATTGCAGTAATAATTAATTCAAAATTGCCAGCTTTTGCAAGAAGATTTGCTAGCATAGCAAAACCATAAGAATCGTCTTGTAGAAATCCTGAATGACTTATTGCATGGCCTACGCCATTATGCCCAGCTATTCCTGCTTGCACTTCAACAATGTTTGACATTTTTAGATTGTGCATTTTCTTGTCCTTTCTTATTTAGGCTGTGTTTCTGAATAAATTCCTTGCCAAAAAGCAAAAGCTCTTCATTTAGCACACACTCTAGGCTGTGTTTCTAAATAAGGAATATATCCTAGTTGGTATTATGCGTAAAGGAAATAAAGATTGTTATATGATTTTTTTTTCTTGACAAATAAACAATTGCTACCTAGATTATTTAAACAAAGTGTGTAAACTCAGTTTATGAACAAATTTTTGGTGGAATATTTATCTGCCCTTTACAAGAAAAATATAATAGAATATATTGGGCGAGATAAATTTTAAAAACAAATTAAATAACAAGTATTGTTTTTTAGGAGTTACAATGCGTACTATTTTCTTTTTACTAATGTTTATATTGTTTAGCAGTTCACAAAGTTTTGCTGACATTTATGGTCTTGCATCTGCTATGACTCATGGAAGTTTTAGCAAAAACATACACAATGCTATAAAAGCAGGGGATTATGACAGAGTGCTGGCAATACTTAAAAAGAATAGCACCATGGTTTTAGCAACTGATGATGGCTTATATCCAATTCACGTGGCTGCTTTTTATGGACGTGCAAACATAGTAAAGCTTCTTGCAAAATACGCTCATGTTGATAAGGAAAATACCTATTATAATTATAGTGGTAATCCAACATTTCGTGATAAAAATGGTGTTAGATATCCTATATATATGGGATATACACCACTTATGCTCGCTACATATAAGGAATATCCTCTTACAACAAAGGCCTTGATAGACGAGGGTGCAAATATATATGCATATAGTAAAGACACTGAAACTCCATTTGCCTATGCCTTAGGGACGGGCAACGCTAAGATTCTTCAAATATATATAGATAAAGGCGCAGATCTTAGGCGAATATATGACGATGGTGAAACTTATTTGGAATATGCTTTAAGGCGAGGTTATGTTGATGGTGTTAAACATTTTATAAAAAATGGTTTTGATATTAATGGAAAAAATGAATTAGGCCAAACATACCTCATGCAAATAGCACAAAAAAAAGAGGCTGATAAAATGATTGAAAATCTTCTTGCTCTTGGAGTAGATGTAAATGCAAAAGATAAAAATGGCATGCAAGCAATTCATTATATGGCTAAAAATCCTAAAATAAGTGAGTATGATTTTATACAAACAATGGTAAAGCTTGGCGCTGACATACATAGTGAGGGGCCAAATGGCTGGCAAGCAATCCATTATGCCTGTCGTTATGCAAGGCCTACTATGACTAAATCTTTTGTAGATGCTGGCGCTGATATTACTGCAAAAACAAAAGATCACACACTCTTTCTCAATCAAGCAAAATCAGTTATGGATTTAGCAAAAAAGAACGACTATAGAGATGGTAAAGAAAGACACTATCTTATTAAATATTTAAATGAAATTGGTGCTAAATAGATCAAATAACAATATATATAATAGAATATACACAAAATAACAAAGTTCCAAAAGATATTTTCTTTTGGAACTTTATTTTTTTTATAAAAAGCTCTTGAAAGCTGATTGTGAGAGAATTGAAAAGGCAATTGTAATGACAATGGCTAATCTAATACATCTAATCTAGCATATTTAAGCTAGTACACCTAAGCTGTTTTCTCTTCACTTTCGAGCTTGATTTGAGAGCTAAGCTGAATAAAGGCGTCGAAATCTTCTGGCTCAAGCCATGCGCAAAGAGAATTATAGATATTATCAATTTCAGGATTTGTTGTAGTATCTGGATCTGCTGCAAGGCCTAGTTTGTGGAAGTTTTGAAATAGATGCTTTTTATTTAGTTTCTTTACTTTCGATATTCTTGTCTTTGCGGAAGAGCTTTTTGAGGCGTTATCCATGACAAATATACTTTTAGAATCTGAAGTTCTATTAATCGCAAAGCTAATTGGTTTTGGTGAGTTCTCGTTAATTTTAGTTATGTTCAATTTGTTGTAGTAGCAAGTAAGTATGTGAAGTTGATTGTCAAATATAGACAATGAGTCATTTTCAAAATCATTGCTTAATTTGCCCCATATTTGAAGATCTTTTGTGAGAGCATCTGTTTTTTCATCTATAGCTGCGTATAAATCTTTAGATAAATCCTGCAAAGCATTTTTATATGAAGCTATATTTTGCTTATTGAAATGCTTATCATCTTTTCTCACTGCCTCATACTTATTTTGCGCTAAATTAGGGCATTTTTCATTGAAATAATCTAATTTTATATTATTTAATGCTATTGAATTTTTAATGTGTCCTAATGTATTTGCAAGCCTTTTTCTTCCCTTCGTGAGCATATAGAAAAATGGAGCAAGGCATAGCAAGACAACAAGAGCACCAGGAATAAAAAAGAAGCTTTTAATGGTTGCAATTTTTAGAGCTTGATCACCATTTATCCAATCTGTCGTTTGTAATTGTGCAACAGCAGCAATATCAGTGCTTGGCAGATTGTAATAGACAAAAGCTATTGCATAACAGATGAGAATGCTTGATAGTAAAATAAAATTTCTAAGATAACGACTTTGGCTAGGCAAGATTTCCTCAGCAAGATTGACTAGGCTATTATTCGTGTTTTCCCAATTCTCTATTAGCGTAGAATCATGCTGTATTACTTTATAAGCATGAACGATTTCTGATAAATAGTGTTTTAATTCATCAAAGTAAACAGTCGATTGTGTTGCAAGTGTAGAAAATCTATCCAAATTATATGCGTTAAATGAATTGAAGCTTGAGTCCATTGATTTCTCTATTGGATATTTTTCTTCAAATTTTTCTTTTGTTTCAATAATAAGATTGTTAAAGGCCTTGCTTTCGCTCAGCACTTCATTATCAATGCAATTGACAATGTCGTTAAACAATTCTTTTGCTTCAAGGTTTTGAGCATTTTTAATGCATGTAAAGTCGTAACCATTTGCATGTTCGTGTTGTAGTAACTGATCCCACGTTGCCCGCTAGGAGTAGGCGTCTCTGGTTAGTAGTATTTTTAATGAAGAAATCAATTTCGATTTAATCGCAGCTTTATCGT
>CAYJDN010000108.1:0-6656 GCA_964368925.1 uncultured Desulfovibrionaceae bacterium
AACATAAACTTTTTCAAAAGTTTTGGTTTTCCCTCCCCCAAGTCAAACAAAACTAGAAAGTTTTGGTTTTCCCTCCCACAAGTCAAACAAAATAAAATTAAAAATTGCTTCTATGTGAGGTGTAGAGTCCAGCGAGTAAAATAGAATTATACTTCGTCTTTTCGTCTTCGCCACGGCTAGTGATTATCACAGGAATACTGCTACCTATAACGAGAGCGCCATTTTCTTCGGTAGTGAACAAAGAGAAGGATTTATGTAAAATATTTGCGGCATTTAGGTCGTGTGCAATAAGAATATCTGCTTGTCCTGCTACTTCATTGTAGATATCTTTTGCTTGTGCAGAATGTGCTGATAGGGCGACATCTAAAGCCATACTTTCCACGAATGCGGAGCCAAAAAAGCCTTCTTTCGCCATTTTGGAAAGCTCTGCACCGTGTATAGTTTCTTTAATTTTTTCTTGTACTACTTCTGTTGGGGATAGAACGGCAACTTTGGGCGCTTCTATTCCAAGGCAATGGGCAACTTCGAGTGCGTTCTTGATTATTTCAATTTTTTGCTCTAGGCTTGGATAAATATTTATAGCGGGATCTGTGAGTAAAACAAAGCGCTTATTGTATTGAAAAATGGAAACGGAGCTGCATAATTTCTTTGGTGGTATTCCTTTTTCTTTATTGAACAAAGCTCGTAAAACTGTACTGGTGTCGGCACTACCTTTGAGTAAGGTATCGATTTCATTTTTTTTAGCTAGGGCTACGGCTTGGCTAGCAGCGTCGGCATAATTTTCAGCTTCGTGCATGGTGTAGGGAGCAGAAAAACCAATTTTTTCAATACTTTCTTGTGTTCGTTTTGCATTACCAAAAAATACAAGCTCTGCAATCCCATTCTTATGCGCTTTTTCGCATGCTTTGAGCGCATGGATTGAACTTGAGCCGATAAGCCCAAGGCGTATTTTCTTTGCATTGCTTTCTAATTGGGTAAATAAGTTCATTGATACTTTTATCCTCATCAAGTCTTTTGTATAATTTTGATAGGTTTAAAGAATAAAATATAGATATCCTTAGAGAAGAATATCTATATTCTAGTATAGTTCGTGTGTATTTCTAACTATTTTTCTTCATAAAGTTCGATTATAGCATCATCTTTGATTACAAAAGCAAGGCGTGCAGTTTCACTTGCTTGAGCTGGCCCAAAGATGAGTTGATCGGCATCTTCAATATACTTTTCTAAATTATCAACTTTGTAAGCAACATGCGGATTTTTATGCATGATTTCAGGAAATGGAGTACCTTCTTCAAATTTGAGGTATTCTATTTTATATTCATGATCATCTGGATTGCTCATCCATAATTTCATATCTTCTACATAGGTCATATTTGGTTTTTTATTGGTAACAGGAATACCAATATGCATATACGTTGCGGCCATAAAAACTCCTTATAATAGGGTATGTTTCTAAATTAATTCTTTTGTTTTTTGCCAAAGCACCAAAGCCCTTAATTTAGAAACACAGCTAGTTTATTTAATTTTATTTACTATTTCTTATTTAATATTTCATTATACACTTCAAAAGCTTCTTTTGGAGTATAATTTTCATGCACTACTTTTTGAATTGCAGCAGCCATACCTTCAGGGCTTTGTGATTGGAAAATATTTCTTCCCATATCAACACCTTTTGCGCCACATTGTATAGCACGATAAGCCATATCTAAGGCGTCTAATTCAGGTAATTTCTTACCACCAGCAATAACAATCGGTACTGGGCATTGAGCAACCACATTTTCAAAACCATCGCAGAAATACGTTTTGATAATATGAGCGCCTGTTTCCGCTAAGATACGAGTCGCAAGCAAGAAAAATCTTTCTGTACGAGCCATTTCTTTACCAACAGCAACAACGCCTAAGGTTGGAATGCCGTAGCGTGTGCCAGCGTCAACGGTTCTGCTAAGCACTTCAAGGCTTTGTGCTTCGTGTTCACTGCCTATAAATGTTTGTACAGCAACGCAATCAGCGTTCATACGTATAGCATTTTCCATATCGCAAGCGATACCAGTGCCTTTGGTCATATCGTCGTGTAAAACTGAACTATCATAAGTAACACGCACGCATTTTGCAACGCTAGAAGTCGCTGGTATAGCTGCTCTAAGCATACCACGAGTAGCCATAAGCACATCAACATAGGACATTAAAGGCGGAATGCTGATGTCTATGCGTTCGAGTCCTGAAGTTGGCCCCATGATGTAGCCATGATCAAAAGCGAGCATAACAGTATTGCCAGATTTAGGGTTGAACACACGAGCCATTCTGCTTTGCATTCCCCAATCCATGCCACTACAGCCTTTAATTGGATTTGTGTAAATTGCTTGTGGTGTGTCTAAATAATAGTTTTTTGAACTTATATTTCCATCATTATCAGCCATGATTTTTCCTACTTTGTGTAATATGGGGTTTTACAAGGTGCATTCCAAAGGCGTAGAAGCTCATCGTCCATACGAGCCATAAACATTTGGAAGCCAGCTTGTTCTTGAACAGTCAATAATTCGCCAACATAATTTGCAACTACTTCAATATTTTTTTCTGCAAGAATTGCTACACATTTGCGATAAACAATAAGTTGCTCCATCAATGTAGTTGCACCAGTACCATTGATAATAAGCATAACTTTTTCGCCATTTTCAATGCTTAGATCTTTGAGAAGTGCATTTACCATGATTTGAGCTGTTTCGTCAGCGCTCTTCATTTCTTGACGACCGCCGCCGCCTTCGCCATGTTGACCCATGCCGATTTCCATTTCATTTTCATCTAATTCGCCAAGAGAAGCCGCATTAGATGGGTGAGTAGCACCACGAGCAGCAACTGCTAAAGTTGCCATATTATCAGCAAAACGTTGAGCAATTGCAGCTACTTCTTCTAAACTTTTGCCCTCAGCCGCAGCAGCTCCAGCAATTTTATAGGTTGGAACACAGCCAACAAGTCCACGGCGATCATCAGAATTTTCACGTGGAGCATTAGAAACGTCTTCTTGAGTCACTACTTTGAGTGCATTAAGACCTTCTTTAGCTACTTGCTTCATAGTCATATTACCAGTAAGCATGTCGCCTGCGTGGTTGAGAACTATATATAATACGCCCTTGCCTTTATCAGCAAGTTTAATTGCATCAACACAAGCTTGTGGCCCAGGAGCTGCGAAAACATCGCCTACCACTGAAATATCTACCATACCATCACCAACAAAACCGCTGATTGCAGGTTCGTGGCCTGAACCACCTTGGGTGACTATTGTAACTCTGCTTGCATTTTCTAAATTCTTGTTCACAATCATATTATCTTCACCACGGTAGATAACATCTTTGTGAGCTAAGACAAGGCCGTCTAATAATTCATCTGTTAAGTTTGCTGGATCATTAATAAACTTTTTCATTTTCATAATCATTTACTTCCTTTTGTTATTTTGAGGCATGATTGCCTTACAAATTCCTTGTTATTTTGAGGCTCTATCGCTTTTTCTAAGCTTTATTGCTTTTCTAAGCTTTATTGCTTTCTATAGCTTTATCGCCTTACAATTTATTTTGTATAGCCTTTAGCAAAACCTTGGATAAAGAGCGAAGTGCTTACAGCACCAGCATCTGGAGTACCTAAGGTTTGTTCTTTATAGCTTTTTGCTCTGCCAAATTTAGAGATAAAATTTTCGCTTTCCTTTGCGCCTTTCATTGCGGCTAAAGAAGCGGCTTCAAGAATAGACTCTATGTTATCATCAGCATTTTGCACAGCTTCAACAGCAGGGATAAGCGAATCCATCATGGTTTTATCGCCGATTTTTGCTGTTGTAAGAAATTGCATTTCTGCTAATGAAGAGGCGAACATTGCTTTTAGTGTTTTAGGATCAATTTCTTGTTCTGTGCCGTCTAAGCACTCGCCAAAGCCTCCGAGCATTGTTCCATATAATGGGCCTGCGCTTCCACCTTTTACGGCTAAAACGGCTGTACCTAATTGAACAAAATACTCTTTTATGCTTTCACTATCCCAACTATTTGTTTTATCGCTCATTATTTGGGCAATTTTTGCTATGGTTATGCCATGATCGGCATCTCCAAATTTTGCATCGATATCAGTAAGGATTTGCTCGTTTTCCTGCAAAATTTTTGCCGAAGAAAAAACCATCGCTTTAATACTATCTTTAGTAAGCATGTCATATACCTCGCAAGTTAGTTACATATGTAACCAAAAGTTTTATACTAATATAAAGAAATAATAGCATAAACATAGTCTAAATGCAAGCATTAAAATAAAATAGAATAGTTGAAGTGCTTATTTAAAAAAGCCTAAAATTAGAATAGTTTTCTTTATTTAAATCAAAAAATAGTTACTTATGTAACCAAATATATTTTATTATTTTGAATTATTTTGCCTAAGGCAAGCTTGAGCTACTTTTTCACTGCATACTATATGTGTAAATAATTTTGTTTTTAATGCTCCCTTAACGGCTTTAGGGCTTATTGTCGCACTGCAAATACCTATAACATTTTTACATTTTTTTAAATATTCAAGAGGGATTTGTATGGCAAAATCATTTTCAGAGCTTAAAATTTCGCCTTGTTCAGTATAGAAGTATGCGACAAATCTACCGCTCACCTTTTTTTCTTGCAATATATTGCCATATCTTGCGGCACTGGCAAAATCAGGAGTGGAAGGATAATTGCCAATATTTACAAGAGCTGTATCCATATTCTCCCAATTATTTAGCATATTATGATAGCTATTTGTGCTACACAATATTTCTTTTTCTGTGCAATCATTTGGAAGAGCGGGAAGATGCAAAAAATGCGGTTGTGCATTCAGTTTATCGGCAATAATGCGTACATTTTCACTAGATTGATAATTTCTTGCAAAAACACTAGCATCGCCCACTAAAGGAAAAACACTTTCAATAGAATTTTCTATAGACTGAGATTTCATAAGATAGTCAACAATAGAGCCTATAAAATGCGCCCACCCTACTCCTAAATGCTTTGCTTGCAGGCTTTGGAGATATTGCAAAGTCATTTCCGAAAGTTTTTTATTTGTCGCGACATCATTTTTTCCATCTTTGACAAAAAGTGCATCAACTATTCCAAATTGCATTTTAAATTTACGCAAAATTTGCCCTAGTTCTTCATCTGGATTATGTATTTTTATTTCAACTAAGCCTAAATTTCTTGCTTCTTGTAACATTTTGCTTACAAAAGGACGTGACACATTAAATTCTTTAGCAATATCGCTTTGTTTGCGATCTTGCAAATAATACATTTGAGCGACTTTAACAAGTCTTTCCTTTTTTTCTCTACTTAATGCCAAGCAAACACCTCGACCTATTGTATATTTTAACGACACTATCTAAGATTTCAAAGAATAATAAATTTCCTACACCCTAAAATTACCCAAATAAAACTAAAAACGCAATATTTTTATTTCAAATTATTACTTCAAGTGTCAAATATGCTAACAATCGTTACTGATACAGCCAAAATAAGCCTAATCGAGAAAAAATCTTGACATATCACTAGAATAGTGCCATAAAATAGCTAAGTATGAAAAGGAAAAAACTTAAATTGAATGCATTATTTGTATTCAAAAGGAGCGAAAAAGAAAAGAAATATTTTTAGTTTCTATCAAAAAAAACGGTTTCACTGGTGTTATATTTCTATTATTAACATGCTATCTCAACATGGGGGGAAAATAGCATATGGGAAAGAAAATTTTACATTTTCTGGACAATGTAGAAAGTTACATTTGTCAGATTTTACTTAGCTTTTTTGTAACAATGATTTTTATTCAGATCATTTCGAGAGTTCTAGGGGCTTCGCTTTCTTGGAGTGAAGAAATTTCAAGATTCTCCTTTGTGTGGTTCGTATTTTTTGGTGCATCTTATGCAGCAAGAATTGGTGCTCACAACAGAATCACCTTACAATTTAGACTGTTACCTAAACAAGTTGAAACCATCTGTTTGCTCTTAGCAGACATTATTTGGATTGGCTTCAACTGCATGTTCATTTACAAAAGTATAGACGTTATTGGCCAATTACAAGCTAGACCTTATTCTACTCCTGGCTTAAACTGGCAATTGTGGATGGTTTACCTCATCTTCCCAATCAGTTTCATTCTCATGACAATTCGTATTATTCAAGTAAATATTATGAAATTTGTATTACACATGGAATTAGAAGATCCTGATAAAGTTGAAATTGAAGCGGTTATTCACCCTGATATGGATCCACTTTTAAAGCATAATAAGGAGAATAAATAATGTCACCTGCTGATGCTGCTATACTTTTATTTTCTGTCTTTGGAGCCTTATTGTTATTAGGCGCGCCAATCTCCATTTCACTTGGTGTTTCGGCTGTTTGCGTGTTCCTATCTAAAGGCCAAGACTTAGGCGTAATTGTACGTATTGCGTACACTTCTGTAAACTCTTTCCCAATCATGGCTGTTCCTTCCTTTATTTTGGCAGGCGCATTAATGGAAAGTTCGGGCATGTCGAAGCGACTTGTGCGCATTGCTGAACTTATGATTGGACCCACCCCTGGCGGTTTAGCTATTTCTACTGCACTAGCATGCGTATTCTTCGGTGCTATTTCAGGCTCAGGCCCAGCTACGACTGCTGCTGTTGGTATGATTATGAT
>CAYJDN010000109.1:0-4911 GCA_964368925.1 uncultured Desulfovibrionaceae bacterium
CTAAAAGCCTAGAAGAAGGACAAAGACGTGCATTTCCAAGAATTTCTATTGCCGATGAATTGCTCTATACCTTTTCTCTTTGGACTTTAAACAGTCCTAATCAATTTCCGCATAATACTAGTTCCTTAGGCAAACCGCTTTACAATTATAGGCATGAGCAAAATCCAAAATCTGGCATATTAAATCTTTCTGCGCATGGCCTTGCTTTTATTGTGAAAGAAGAGCTTATGGACGAAAAAAATATTAAAGAATTCCAAAAAGCACCTTGTCTTTTATTGCTGTCTTTAGTACAACAGTTTACAGATGATGTGTTAAACTTGTGGCTAGTCATTGAAACAAGGCATGAAACAAGCCTTGATTCAGGCATAGCCCTTGGATGCGAAATCAAAGCGTGGGCAGAACACCCCCTTAGAGGTGAGAGCTTATTGTGGAAAACAATTCAAGATGATGAAGAAGTTCCACAGCTTTTAGCATGGGTTATTGAAGATTTAACCTTTGGAAACCACGAAAAAGCCCTAAAAGGACTCACAAGAAGCATCAGCTTCCCTCATTAGGTGCATGATTTTGCAATATTAATCTTTAACAAGGAGTTTACTTAGTGGACACTGAAGAACATTCGGGACGATTGTGGACTAAAATTTCAAATTTCTTCACTTCAAAAGAAGAAAATATTGAACAAGCAATTCTTGAAGCACAGGAAGATGGAGATATCAAAGCAGAAGAAGGATCTATGCTCCTATCAATTTTAGAGCTAGACACCATGCAAATCAACGAAATTATGACTCCTCGCACTGATATTGCCTGCCTGCCTGTTGACGTAAGCATAAAAGAAGTAGCAGAAGCTATCCTTGAAACTGGACATTCAAGAATTCCAATATACGAAGAAACAAAAGACAATATCATAGGCATAGCCTACGCAAAAGATCTTTTATTTCTACTACTTGACTCACAAAGACATTTAGAACCTATTGCTATGTATATACGCAAGGCCTATTTCGTCCCTGAAACAAAGATATGTAGCCAACTTTTACAAGAATTTAGAACAAGAAAGAACCACATCGCCATCGTTGTTGACGAATACGGCGGCACTTCAGGACTTGTAACTATTGAAGATTTATTAGAAGTCATCGTTGGAGAAATCGAAGATGAACACGATACTCCACGTGACGAAGAAATCAAACCAATAAATGATACACAATTTCACATGCTTGGACGTGTATTCTTAGAAGACTTAGAAGAAATTGGGCTCAATATCGAATCAGAAGAAGTCGACACTATTGGCGGCTATTTGTGCTTGCTGGCTGGAAAAGTTCCTGCAGAAAATGATGAATTTCGACTTGCTGACTGGAAGCTCACTATAGCTGAAGCTGACGCAAAACAAGTTAAATCAGTCATAGCCGAAAAAATAACTGACGAAATTGAACAAAAAAATATCAATATAGAATAATTTGCTGAATCAAAACCAATAATTTAAACTATAATTCTAAAACAATATAGAATATTACATAAAATAAAGAGTTTGAGCCAGCTTAATCTATAGAGTTTTTCATCAAACTCAAAAAATTAGCTTTTACATCAATAAAATATCGAATAAATCAAGGAGTATATATGTTATTTGCAAAAAGATTAGAAAGTGTAAAACCTTCAGCAACTCTTTTAGTAAATGCAAAGGCAGAGGAGCTAAAAGCACAAGGAATTTCAGTTATTTCCCTAGCACTTGGCGAGCCTGACTTCCCTACTCCTACGCATATCCGTGAAGCTGCGAAAAAGGCTATTGATGATGGTTACACACGCTATACTGCTGTTACTGGCATTCCCGCGGCAAGAAAGGCTGTAACATGCTATTATGAACGCATGTATAATGCAACAATTGAAGCAAAAAATACTATTATCACAAATGGTGGCAAGCAATCTTTATACAATCTTTTCATGGTTTTATGTTCAAAAAATGACGAAGTTTTACTTCCTGTTCCATATTGGACTTCTTATCCTGAAATGATTGAACTTGCGGATGCAAAGCCAGTATTAGTGCAAACAAGCTCTAAAAATGGTTTTAAATTACAAGTGGAAGACTTAGAGAAGGCATATACAGCAAATACAAAGGTTCTCTTGCTCAATTCGCCCTCAAATCCGACTGGGGTAGCCTATTCGCAAGAAGAATTGGACGCCTTTGCTGATTGGGCAATTTCTAAAGATATATTTATTATTTCTGATGAAATTTATGATCAGCTCATTTATCCACCAAAAGGTAAAGCTTCGTTAATTCATAAATTTCTAGAATTCCCTAACAATATTGCTATTTGTAACGGTCTTGCAAAGTCTTTTGCTATGACAGGTTGGAGATTAAGCTTTACTGTGGCAAGTCCTGAAGTTATCAAGCATGTCACAACGATACAAAGCCAAGCCACTTCAAATGTTTGCTCAATCGCACAGCACGCACTAGTTGAAGCACTTACAGCTGATTATGCCTGTATTGAACCAATGCGTGAAGCTTTTATTCGCAGATTAGAGCTTGCTTATAATGAAATTTCCACTTGGGACGGCGTGTTGTGTCCGAAACCAGATGGAGCTTTCTATCTTTTCCCTGATTTTACAGAAATACTTGAAGCACGTGGAATTACAGGCGATGCGCTTTGTGCAAAAATTCTTGAAGAAGCTAAGGTAGCTCTTGTGCCTGGCTCTGCTTTTGGTGCGCCTCAGTGTCTACGTCTTTCCTACGCTTTAGCTGATGAAGATTTGTTAAAGGCTCTTAAAGCCATTAAAGAAATCTTATATAAATAGTAGGTATCATAGAGAATATATTTGATTTAGCATACTTATTTTCGGAGGGTTTATGGCTTCTTGTTTTAATTTTACTCATGCTCGCTTTTCCTCACAAATTGATAGTGCGCTCTACGCAAAACGTTTAGAACATGAAGTAAACGCTCACTTACTCCCTTTTCTAACCTTACCTTTTTTAGAAGAGCTTTGCGAAGATATTGAAAAGTTACGCCCTTTCTTTTCGCAATATAAACATTTGCTTTTGCTAGGAATTGGTGGTTCAGCCCTTGGCCCTAGAGCCATACAAAAGGCTTTTGCTCCAGGGCAAGATAGACCAATGCATAATGGCAAAAGTCTTTGGATTATGGATAATATTGATCCTCTTTGCTTTGCTGACACTTTAGAATCTTTGCCTAAGGAAGAAACTTTGGTTGTGACCATTTCAAAATCTGGTGGTACAATTGAAACAATTTCTCAATATTTTATTGTACGTGATTATTATCAGCAACTTTTCCCTCAAACGTGGCAAGAACATTTCCTACATATTACTGATAAAAAGCAAGGATTTTTAAGAGAGGAAGCAAATAAGCATACTATACGCACACTTGAAGTTCCCGATAATCTAGGCGGTCGATATTCGGCTCTTAGCGCAGTTGGAATGTTGCCTGCGGCTTTCTTAGATATTGATTATAAAGCGCTTATGCAAGGCGCTGCGGATATTGGAAGAGAGCTTGCTCAAGATTTTGATAAGCTTGAAGAAAGTGAAGCATGGAAATTAGCTGTATGGGCGTATGAGCTTATAGAAAAAGGTTATTCACAATTAATTTTCTTTATCTATCATCCAGCTTGGGCTACTTTTGGCCCTTGGTTTGCTCAGCTTTGGGCAGAAAGTTTAGGAAAAAACGGGAAAGGCTCAATGCCAATTCCTGCTCTTGGGGTGACTGATCAGCATTCATTATTACAGATGTTTTTAGACGGGCAAAAAGACAAAGGCTGTATTTTCCTAAGCAGTCAAGTGGATATGAATGCGGCTAAACTACCTTCAACTCTCACTGATAATTGGACTTTTCTACAAGGAAAAGCCTTAGGCGAAATTCTTGAAGCAGAAAGTTTAGCCACACGTATGACCATGGTAAGCAATGAAATTCCACTAGTTCATGCTCATTTCCCTAATGCTTCTTGCTATGAAGCAGGTCAATTAATGCTCAATTTAGAGCTTGCAACTGTGCTTACTGGCTGGTTGTTGAACATCAATCCTATTGATCAACCTGCTGTTGAGCAAGGTAAAGTGCTTGCCAATGCAAAACTTGGTTCACCATGTCATAGTCAATATTTAGAAACACTTAATAACTTCAAGGAATAATTGACTTTAAAATTTTATTAAAAAAATACATTCAAATACCTATACTGATTGTATAATGTGCCGTTAATAGTTTTAGCTTATATATTGAACATTTAATGTGAAGGATATAATATGAACGATAATCTTAGAAGTGATGACGAACTTTTACAGCTTGTGACCTTTAGTCTTGGCCCTGAAGAGTTTGGAGTGAACATTCTTAAAGTGAAAGAAATTATCCGCACCATGGAAATCAGCAAGGTGCCACGTGCGCCGACTTATGTTGAGGGTGTTATCAATTTGAGAAATATAGTCATACCAATCATTGACTTACGTTCTCGTTTTGAACTTGCCACAAGACAATTTGATAGCAATACCCGTATTATTGTTATTGAAATTAGTGATTTCCTAGTTGGCTTTATTGTAGATTCAGTTTCTGAAGTGTTAAGAATTCCTCTATCTACCGTAGAACCACCACCACCTGTAGTTTCAGGCTTAGAAGCTGATTATATCAGCGGTGTAGGCAAATTACAGGAAAAATTGCTTATCTTACTTGATTTAGATAAATTGCTTTCTGTTGAAGAATTGCAAAATTTATCAAGCTTAGGCGAGTAAATTATCTCAAGGAAAAATAGGAATTTTTCTATTGTATTTTGTATAAAAATTGAGTTAATAAAAAAGTTCATATTTTTTCTTAGGCGAGGCGTCATATTTTTTTTGGATAGGAGTGTAGCAGCGCTACATGACTATTCTAAAAAAGAAGACAACAAAGCATAAGGGGAAATAGGGATTTTTTAAACTCAATATTTATG
>CAYJDN010000109.1:4921-6603 GCA_964368925.1 uncultured Desulfovibrionaceae bacterium
TTCTGTTGAAGAATTGCAAAATTTATCAAGCTTAGGCGAGTAAAGCGTAAGGAAAAATAGGAATTTTTTTAAAGGCCCTAGGGCTATTTCAGAATAATTGAAATAGCCCTAGGGTATATTTATAAAAGAAATGCTGTTTATAAAAATTTTGGCAAAAACGTATTTCCTAAAGCGTTTTTCTCACTATTCAAACATATTACCAAGATAGACGCTTTTTGCAATTTCATTATTCTTTATTTCATCAGGGCTGCCATCAAGTATAACCTTGCCTTGATACATAAGATAGGATCTATCACAAATTTCCAATGTTTCTCGCACGTTATGATCAGAAATAAGTACGCCAATGCCCTTTTGTTTTAAATGGCTGATAATTTGCTGAATATCATCAACAGCCAAAGGATCAATTCCTGCAAAGGGTTCATCTAAAAGCACAAATTCAGGATTTCTAATAAGGCAACGGGCAATTTCCAAACGTCGACGTTCACCGCCAGAAAGGTAAGAAGCATAAGATTTTTCTAAGCGGGTAAGCCCAAATTCATCTAGTAATTCATAGGCTTTTGCTTTTTGCTCTTTACGTGAAATATGTGTATGCTCTAAATTAATTTGTAGATTTTGATAAACGGTGAGTTTTTTAAATACTGAAGATTCTTGAGGAAGATAAGAAAGCCCAATACGAGCTCTTCTAAAAAGAGGTAATGCACTAATTTCTTTATTATTAAGAAACACTTGCCCTAAAGTAGGTTTCACAATTCCTGTAAGCATATAAAAAGTGGTGGTTTTTCCAGCGCCATTTGGCCCTAACAAACCAATAATTTCGCCTCTTTGCATCTTTATAGACACAGAAGAAACCACTTCTTTTTGGCCATATCGCTTACATAGATCTTTTGCTTCAAGACTAACCATAGCATTATCCATTTAGAAATTTACTCCTTGTTCACCAGAGAAAATAGCCTCTACTCTTTTTGAACCGCCTATGACTTCACTTCTATTTTCTGCCATATAATAGCGAATTTCTTCACCAGCAATAGAGTTAACTCCCTCTTTTAATACAGGATCTTCTTGCATGATCAAAAGAGATTTTTTTGCTTCATAAATTGCTTTTCCACAATGCCCCGTATTCGTTCTATATTTCATACGCACATTATTTATCGCAACAATACGATCCACTTCGCCTGACTGCAAGCTTGTCATAGGGTCACTGCTATTTGTTGCTTGGCCTTGTGTGTCAAGGTAGACAGTGATTACATCAGCCCATAACATCATGTCGGCTCTTTCAATTTCCACATTTCCTGTAAAGATTACAGTACTTTTTGCGGCATCATAGGTCATTCCATCTGCCATAACCTTTGTAGGAACGGTAGCTGGAGGGAGGCTGTTTGATTTTTCTTGAGCCACACTATGTGTGCTAGCTAAGAGTAAGAATGAAAAAGCAAGCAATAGAGCAAACATTTTACGCATATAGAAACCTTATATTCTCCATAAATTCTTAATCGAATGTAGGATTATTGTTTGTATTGTTAAATATAATTACAACATTTTCTTTGGCTTGTATACGATTATTTATCGTGTCCCAGTGGATAATGTCGGCTGTGCCTTGCATTGTAGGACTTGTAATAATGGCACTATCTGGAAAAACAAAAACTCTATCATTAGTTGTATATTCAACTAAGGCAGTATTAATT
>CAYJDN010000110.1:0-6563 GCA_964368925.1 uncultured Desulfovibrionaceae bacterium
AAAAATATCAAAACTCTTCAAATAATGATGGGCATATTTATGCTCGTGCTTCTTATTTTATACGTTCTTTACCAAAAGACATTCAGTTTACAACTATCATCATCAAAAATGAAATTGAATTAAAACGCACGCTTATGAAAGTGCATTTTGAAATTGTCTATATGAACAAAGACAAAGAAATTTTTTCTGCAATTCCACTGGATATATATTTTCCAGAAGAGCATTATTATGGAAAAAAAATAAACCCTCAAAATTTCTATCTATTTACCGTACTGCACGAACATTTAATAGCCTCAGCTCGTTCACATTTTCCAACTGAAAAAGCTTATCTAAGAGCTAGTTGCGAAATTTTAGACGGTAGAAAAGTCTATTCACCGCCTATTTCACTAGATCTGAACTACCCTCTTTCGCCCTTACAAGATATTGAACTTTCTGACTATCATCACATTCTAAACAAACAAAAAGAAGTTTTTCAAAATGAATATAATAGAATAACTACACAATATAATTCACTAAACAATTATGCAAATCTGCATAATGAACTAGGTATACATCTAAAAGAAAGAGAAGGAACAAAATATTGGCTTTGCCGTGAGTATGCTCCAGATGCGAATGAAATCTATTTTGTATACGATTCCAATGGTTATGGCGACATGAAGTCTTTTTCCTATTCAAAAATTGATGAAAATTATTTCGAATTAGAAATTCCTTATGAAATTCTTTATCATGCAATGTATTATGAATTACATATATATGGCAAATACTTAGTAGGTAAACAAATAAGAGTTCCGGCCTTTGCTAATTGGGTAGAGCAAAATAAAGAGAATGAAAATCAGTGGTGTGCACGTTTTTGGCATCCTGAAAAAAATTATAAATTTGAACATGCAAAACCGAAACACAAAAATTTAGTAATATATGAAGCTCATGTGGGCATGGCTAAGAATAATATTGATAAAAGCAGTGAAAATGAGCGTGGCTTCGGAACCTATAGCCACTTTACGCAAGTGCTCCTACCCTACATCAAAGAGTCGGGATACAATGCTATTCAGCTCATGGGTATTCCTGAACATCCGCTATACAAATCTTTTGGCTATCAAGTTTCTTCTTATTTTGCCCCCTCACACAGATTTGGCACTATAAATGAATTCAAGCATTTAGTCGATACTGCGCATAAGTTAGGAATTATAGTACTTTTAGATATTGTTCATAGCCATTCTTGTCCAAACACTGAACAAGGCCTAAATAGTTATGACACTGGCGCATATTTTTTCAATAAAAATAAGCAAACTCAATGGGGTACATCAACTTTTAATTATTCAAATGAAATGACAAGAAAATTCTTACTTTCAAATTGTCGTTATTGGCTTGAAGAATTTCAGATAGACGGATTTAGGTTTGATGCTGTTGGAAGTATTATTTTCACTGATGAAGGTTTTCAAGACAATTTTAACCATGTAAACGCCTGTTTTTATACATCTAAAGGTGAAAACAGAAGAAATTATGATGGCATTCTTTATTTACAATTAGCAAACAGCCTTGTTCATGAACATTCGCCATATGCACCTACTATTGCTGAAGAATTTAGTGGTTCGCCCGATATTACATGTGCACCAATACATGCAGGGCTTGGCTTTGATTATCGCTTTACAATGGGTATACCTGATTTTTGGGACAAATATATCATAAGCCCCCAAACTATTTGGAAAATGTGGCATGAATGTTCACACCATAGAGTTTATGAAAAAACAATTTCTTATGTTGAATGTCACGATCAAAGCATCAATGGCGATGACGCTTTTATTTGGCGCTTGATTGGAAATGATATGTATTTTAACATGAGCATATTAAAAGAAAACTGGAATGTTTCTAGAGGAATAGCCCTAATAAAATTGATTAAGCTCTTCACCTTTGGCACTGCACACAAAGGGTATATGGATTTTATGGGCAATGAATTTTCGCACCCTGAATGGCTTGATGCTGATCTTTCGCCTTATAGGCAATGGGGATTAAAATCTGACGAACTTTTACGCTATAAGGCTCTATTAAAATTCAATAAAGATATGTTAGCTTTTGCAAATGAAAGCTATTTTAATCATGCACCACGTGTACGTTATGTCAACGAAGAAGAAAGACAAATCGTATTTGAACGAAATAATTACCTTTTTGCTTTCAATTTCCACGAAACTTTACCTGCAAACGTGCTTTCAAAGGTAAATCCTGGAAAGTATGTCCCACTATTTTCAAGCGATGAAATTTATTATTCTGGTTATAATAATCTTAGTATTTCCAATAAAGTGGAATACTTTACAAGAGCTGATAGCGGTATATTTGAACAAGACATTCTTATTTATTTGCCCCCGCTTACTGCCATTATATTGAAAAAGATGTAGATAGTGTCGTCAAAATCCTTTTGTTTATATCAATTTAAATAAATTAAGCACAGCAATCACTGTGCTTTATTAAAATCTATATATAAATTATTTTTTAGACGATGAAACACACTCTAATAATTCAAAAATTCCTTACAAGAAGCTTTTATATATTCCAAATTCTCTAAGAAAAGTTGTAAGAGCATAGGATCAAATTTCGTTCCATTATATTCTTTCAACATTTCAATAACTTGATCTTCTGGCAAACCAGGACGATACACACGATGTGACATAAGCGCATCATACACATCAACAATAGAAACAATACGTGCTTCAATTGGAATTTGATCGCCAGCAAGTTTTTCAGGATAACCAGTACCGTCCCAATTTTCATGGTGATAACGGGCTATAATTTCACCCATTCTAATAATTGGATTCTTCGAAAGAGTTAATAAATTCGCACCTATATCAGGGTGTTCTTGAATAATTCTAAATTCATCATCAGTCAATTTACCAGGCTTTCTTAAAACAGTGTCAGAAATACCAATTTTTCCTAAATCGTGCAAAGGTGCAGCAGAACGAATAACATCTAGATACTCTTGCGGCCACCCTAGTAAACGCCCCATAGCTTCGCTCATAAAGCCAATTCTGAAAACATGGCCACCTGTTTCACCATCACGTGATTCTAAAGCACTAAAGAGCCTATGCACAATTTCTTCTTGCGTTTCACGTATTACACAAGTTTGCTCTTCAACAATCTGCTGCAAATTAAGATTAATATGTCTTTGTCTACGCTCAGCTTCAACCAAACGGCCACCCACCGAAACCCTTAAAATGAGCTCAGAACCTTCAAATGGCTTAACGATATAGTCATCTACTCCGCCCTGCGAAAAGCCCTCAAATTTATCATTAAATTCATTACGGGCTGTAAGCATAATAATATACATATATTGCTTACCCGCAGTAAGTTGGCGAACTTTTTGCGCAAGTTCAAGACCATTCATATTCGGCATACTCCAGTCCGTAATGAGCATATCAATACTTTCTGTGTCTTCAAGTATGGCCTCATATGCTTCCTTGCCATCACAAGTTTCAATAACCTCATGCCCAGCTTCACGAAGATGCCCAGCTAAGATTAAACGACTCATTTCTTGGTCTTCTGCAATAACAATTTTCATAACTTAACCTTCTATATATACATTCATAGCAGAAACTAAATTATCAACACTCTCTTCAAGAAGCAATAATTGCTTATTTGCGCCATCTTCTTGACTTGGGAGAGCATTTTCACGCCCCATTGTTTCAAGAGTCAATGCAGATTGATAAGGATCGCCCTTAGTATAATAAGAAACTAAGCCCTTAATCGCATGAGCACTTGAAGTGAGCGCGCCATTGTCTTTTTGACCAATTGCATTTCTTATATCGTCAAGAAGTTTGGGTGCGTCTTTAATAAAGATAGCCATACTTCTTAGCGCTAAATCTGGAAATGCTGCAAAAGATTTTGTAACTTGTTCAGGATCTAGAGGTGCTAAAGCCGGACGACCATTCGCTTTAGGGATATTGTCGCTTAGTACCTGATTATTTACTGTTTCAACAATGTTTGATTCCATTTCTTTTTTCTCGATTTCTTTTTCATTATTGAGAGTGAGGCTTGGTTTAGTAATGTTAAGATCCAAGCTTGGTTGCATATTTGGTATAGGGTTACTCAACTTTATAGCTTCAGTACTTGTTTTTGAGCTATTTACATCAAGTGTGCTTTTTGGCATTATTTTTTCAAAGTCAATGCTTGGTTTTACAGTTGGAGTTATTTCAAAACTTGGTGTAGTATTTGATTTTGTTGGCTTTGAGTCAAGATTTGGCGAAATTTGAGATTTATCAGGCATTGGATCAATGCTTGGCGGAGTATTTGGTTTCACGTCTGAAATGTTTATACTTGGCTTCGTATTTGACAAATCAATGTTTGATGCAATTACTGGTGTTGGTAATGGCTTATCTCTTGCTACAGGAGGCTTGTTTGCTGACATAGAAGCAAAATCCATGCTTGGCATAGTGCTAGAATTTCCTAAAGGAATTTCGATACTTGGCGCAGTACTGCTTTTTGTCATCGGTGATGGTGAATTTAGTGATATTGACGGTTTTGTGTTTGACTCTACTTGAGCTGTTGGCACTGTTGATGCCGTAGGCGTAGTTGGTGAAGTTGAAGCTGTTGACGCTGTTGACGCTGTATGTGCAGTATTTGTTGCTGTTGAAGCACTTTGAACTGCAGAAGCTGTCGGCGCTGTCGAAACTGTAGGAGATGTGAGCGCAGTTGTGACGCTCAAGTTTGGTGAAACATTAACCTTATTACTGTCAATTGACACAGTTGGCATGATTTTGCTTGCTATGTCATGTAGTTCAGAATTATTTTCAATAATTTTAGGTTCATCGCTAATTTTATCTTCAAAACCAAATCTATTTGCAATAAAATCAATAGTTTTAGATAATTCATTAATAGTTACTGGTTTTAGCAAATAGCCGTCCATACCTTCTGAAAGATAATATTCCTTTTCAGCTTTTTGCGCATTTGCAGTAAGCGCAACAACAGGAAGATGAGTTCTGTCAGCAACTTTCCCTTCACGCTCACGTATAATTTTCAAAGCTTGCAAGCCGTCCATAACAGGCATCTTAATATCCATAAGAACCAAGTCAAATTTTTCTCTTGCAAGAATTTCTAAGGCTTGTTGGCCATTTTTTGCAATCACAGTTTCATGCCCAAGAGTTTCGAGCATTCTAGCTGTAACAATTTGATTTATTTCTAAATCTTCTACTAATAATATTGAATATTTCCCATGTGATTTTTTTTCATTTTCTGCCATAAATTCAAGACCATGTGGGGTGTTGTCGTCATCAACCGAATCTGCCGCACGAATAAGAACTTTTAATAATTCAGACGGGCGCACTGGTTTTGACAAGTATGAGAATATCAGTGAAGACGATATTTTTGATGGCAACGTACCAGAAGAGAGAATAATTACAGGTATATGCATAAGCATTTTATCTGCTTTAATAGCTTGAGCTAAGTCAATTCCATCTTTGTCTGGCATTTGCAAATCAGAAATAATAAGCGAAATTGGAGTAATAGACTTTATCGAAAGTCTAACAATTCTCATTGCTTCATCAACATTTGTGCACTCGGTTGGAATCATTCCCCAATCACGCACTTGTTCTGTAAGAATTTTTCTATTTGTAGCATTGTCATCAACTATAAGCACTTCAATATCTTTAAGTCTTTCAGGAGAAATGTTGAAAGAAGCAGATGTGTTATCAGCAAGATATGGAAGTTCGAGCGTAAATGAGAAAGTGCTGCCATGGTTTGGCTCACTTTGAATAGACACAGATCCATTCATAAGCCCAACAAGACTACGAACTATAGTTAAACCAAGTCCAATTCCTGAATGTTTACGAGTAGTTGAAACATCTTCCAATTCAAAAGCTGTAAAAATTTGCTTTTGTTTATCAAGTGGTATTCCAATTCCAGTATCTTTTACGCTAAATTGCAAAGTTGCTTTGTTTTTTTCAATATTTACATCTTGAACTGATAAAGTGATTTCACCTCTTTCAGTAAATTTAATCGCATTATCAACCAAATTATAAAGCACTTGTCTGATACGCAAAGAATCACCTACAAGAATATCAGGCACTTGCAATGAAATATTAGCAATAATTTCAATGTTTTTTTGATGCGCAGCAGGAGCAAGGGTTTTCATCACATCAAATAGTGTATCTCTAAGTGGGAATGACTGTTGCTCTAATTCAATTTGATTAGCTTCGATTTTTGCAAAATCCCATATATCATTAATAATATTGAGTAAATTATTCCCTGAGGATTTAAGTGAAGCAAGCATTGAAGATTGAGAATCGTCTAATTTAGTTCTTAGCATAAGTTCAGTCATGCCAAGAATTCCATTGAGCGGTGTTCTGATTTCGTGACTGATGTTTTCTAAAAATTCACTTTTAAATTCTTTATTGTTTTGAATAATGGAGTTGAGATCTTGAAGCTGTTCTTTACATAAACGTAAGTCATCATCAACGCTTGATTTTGTGTCGATTATAGAAGCTTCTGCTTCTTGGGCTTTACGCAAATAAATGAGAGTTTTTTTCGTAAATGCATATAGGATAATAAAAACAATTGCCCAAAGAATAATGTGACCTACA
>CAYJDN010000111.1:0-6449 GCA_964368925.1 uncultured Desulfovibrionaceae bacterium
TTATTTTTTTGTCTCCGACGGCCAAAGGAGCTGCAGCCCCTTTGGAAACCCATATTTTTTCTTCTAATAGTTTTGTGAGAGCGTGAAATATAAAATAGCATGAACTCATTATATATAATTTATTTGTACTTTCATTGTCACTTAGAGGGCGAAACTCGAGGAATCCATACCTTTTAAAAATACTAATCGTAAAAAAGTTATATTTAGCAATAAAAATTCAGAAACTCCACACTCCCCCAAAAACTTATTAAGGAAGATTATAGGTATACCATTTACAGTCAACATCAATTAAATACCTATAGAGCGTGAACAGAAAGCAAAACAATGAAATTTGACACGCATAATAAAAATTGGCGATTTAGAAAATCTAGTGCTTGCACGTAGATTTTCTAAATCGCCAATTTTTCATATGGGTTTCCAAAGGGGCTGCAGCTCCTTTGGCCGTCGGAGACAAAAAAAAAGAAAAAAGCAATCAATTAAAACTAAAACAATAAATCATTACGATCCTAACAAACTAAATGCTTTCTAACAAATCTTCCATTGAATAAAGCTTCCCTATTGGCTGTTCAACTATCCATTTTGCGGCACGAAGAGCGCCTTGAGCGAAGTTTTCACGAGAGTGAGCTTGATGGGTTAGTTCTATACGTTCACCTGGCCCCATAAAATAGGTTGTGTGCACGCCGACAATATCGCCACCACGTATAGTTTGAATACCGATTTCTTCTTTTGGTCTTTCGCCAATAATACCTTCTCTGTGATAATTAGCGACTTCGTTCAGCTTCCAATTTTTTGCTTCGGCAATTTTTTCAGCCAGCCTTAATGCTGTACCACTTGGTGAATCTTTTTTCTTATTATGGTGTAATTCCACCATGTCAATATCATAATTTTCTCCAAGCATTCTAACGAGTTCAGGCAATATTTTCAATAAAACATTAATACCTACGCTCATATTTGGCGATAAAAAGATTTTATTCTTATTCGCATATTCCTCAAGTATTTCTTTGTCGCCATCTGTAAGACCAGTAGTACCAATAATGTAAGCAATGCCGTATTCAGTGGCTAATTTTGCATTTTTCATGGTACTTTCTACAGATGTAAAATCAATGGCAACCACATGAGAATTATCATTGTATTGCTTAAATGCTTCTTCTGCGTCATCAAAAACGTTTGAAGTTATGTGAGTGAGATCTGCGCAATATTCTTTCTTATCAACAAGTCCTACAATTTCGAATTGCTCATCTTGCGTTGCTAATCCGATGATTGCACGCCCCATGCGACCTGCACCGCCTATAATAATGAGTGGAATTTTTTGCATAATCTTTCCTTATAGTTAGAATAGTTGTCTAAGTAAATCGTCGGTTGCTTCTACTTTATCTTTTTCGTCAACTTTTTGAATTTGCTCTTGTTCTTCAAAGCCGTCTGGCTGTGTGATTTCGGGAGCAACAGGCTCTACAAATTTCGCTGGCAAAGTACCTTCAGCAAAAGGAATAGAAACTCCTTTTACATCATAGAATGTGATGCCTTCAGGGATTGGGAATTCAGCAACAGGATAGAGAGGTAGAGCTTTAGTTGCAAATTCTTTATAAATTGGTACAGCTGTTCTTGCGCCAGTTTCACCACGCCCCATAGGTTTTGGTTGATCGTAACCGACATAGGTTGTTGTTACTAAATGTGGTGTTATTCCTGTAAACCACGCATCGACTTCATCGTTTGTAGTACCAGTTTTACCACCAAGCGCTGTTTCTGTAATATCCTTAATACTTCCACCAGTACCATTTTGTACAACATTTTCAAGCATATTTGTCATAAGATAGGCATTTTGTGGACTGATAACTTCAACAAATTCTGGTTTGGGTTCGTAAATTACATTTCCCCATTGCCCTTTAATATTTTGAATAAAGCGAGGTTCGGCTGCTTGTCCATGATTAACAAAAGTAGCATAACTCTTTGCAATGCTTACAGGTGTTGCTTCAAAAGCACCAAGACTTACAGCTAAATTTTCACGCACAAGACCTTCAAGGCCGAGCGCTTGAGCTCTTTCAACGATAGCCGCCATAGTTACTTCTTGAGCAATTCGTACTGTAACCAAGTTGATTGATTTTGCCAAAGCATTTCTTACAGTGGTTTTTCCGCTAAATCCGCTACTAAAGTTTGACGGACGCCATACTTCATTATCAAATGGATTAATAAGTACGATTGGTGCGTCTAATACTTCTGAAGTTTGCGTATAACCATTGTCTAAAGCTGTTGAATACACAATTGGTTTAAAGGCTGATCCTGTTTGACGTTTTGCTTGTATTGCACGGTTAAAGTGGCTACCTGAAGCGCCGAATTTATAACCGCCAACAAGCGCTACCACATCAAAATTTGTTGGTTCTATAGCGATTAATGCGCCTTCGACATTTGGCACTTGCTCAAGTGCTAATGGAATTATTGACTCTGTGCTAAGTGTTGGGATGAGAACTTCTGCTGTTACATAGCTTGAAAAATCAACAGGTTCTTCTTGATCATTTTTCTTTTTAGGCGTTGTTTTATCAATAAAAACAGCCTTTTCATAAGGTGAATAAAGGCGTACTTTTACAATATCGCCAGCTTTTAAAACATCTCTTGCGTCATTAACAACACGAGAAAATTCACTGCCGCTCGCTTCAATATCTGGTTCTCTCGCCCAGCCCATTGAAACTACGTCAATATATCCTTTATATTCTGAATTTAATTGAACTTCTGCACCTTTTCTTTCAACCTTTGTCACAAGTGCATCAACCCAAGCATTGTCAGCTAACTTTTCAAGCGTGAACTTGCTTTTAGCTAAATATTCATCATATTGAAGTGGTTCAAGATTATCTATAGGCCCACGCCAACCATGCCTTTTTGTTGCATTATCAAGCCCATGCTTCAAAGCAATTTCAGCGTATTCTTGAATTTTTACGTCCATAGACGTTTGCACAGTAAGCCCAAGTTCACTCACTGCTTGCTCACCATAAACGCCATAATCAAAACCATGCGCTTTTGAGCTTTCTTCACTAAATAATTCAATAAGTTGTCTACGAACTTCTTCTACATACCAGCCACCAACTGGTGGGATAAGCTCGTCCATAGAAATAAATTTCAATTCTTCGTAATAGGCTTCTTCGTATTGCGCATCAGAAATAATGCCGTCTTCACGCATACGACCAAGCACATAAACTTGTCTATTACGTGCTGCTTCTGGGTTTCTGTAAGGATTATACCTAGTTGTAGCTGGCAATATACCTGCAAGTAAAGCTGATTCAGCTATAGTCAAATCAGGAGCATTTTTTGCAAAATAATAGCGTGCACCCGCCTCTATTCCATAAGAAACGCCGCCCATGTGGATTTGATTAAGATAAATTGTAAGAATATCATTTTTGCTCAACTGTCTTTCAAGCTGAAAAGCAAGAAGAGCTTCTTTAATTTTACGAGTATAGGTACGCTCAGGAGTGAGCAAGAGTCTTTTTACTACTTGCTGTGTGATTGTACTACCGCCCTGCGTGGTTGAACCTGAACTAAAGTTTGCAATCGCCGCACGCAAAATAGCTTGTATACTTACACCTTGATGCGTATAAAAATCTTTGTCTTCAGCAGAAACAAAAGCCATTGGTACATATTCTGGCACTTGATCAAGCGAAATTAAATACCTTCTTTCATTGTAAATTTCACCAATCACACTGCCATCTCTGGCTAGAATAGTTGTAGATAATGGCGGTTTGAAATCGGCAATTTTAGTTATACTTGGTAGATCTTGTGAAAGCCAAAAAACAAAGGCTATAACTGCAACTGCACCAGCAAGACCACTGAAAAAACAAAAATAAAATAATTTTTTGAAAAAATTCTTCTTATTCGATTTCTTTTTCGGCTTTTGATTTTTTTTGGTTGACGATGGCTTAGATTTATTCTGACTATTTGAAGGTATCTCTTCAAAAGTTAATGGATCAATTGATTTGTTCATACGCGTCCTAACATTTTTGCAAAAATTAAACTATTCATAATCTATTAAATGCACTACGTCAAACAACAAATAATATAATATAAAAGTCAATGTTTACAACTAGTTATAAAGCGGTTATGCCTTGTTTCAAAACGATTCTTTTATTTAAGCAAATCTAAAACCATAGATGGAGTCATATTTGCCTGCACAAGCATAGCCGCAGCGCTCTCAGTTTGCATTTGATGCACAACCAATTTAGTCGATTCCATTGCAACATCAACGCTTGTAAGCGCCGATTCAGCTTCCTGTAAATTCTCAACTTCAAAAGCCATTTTTTCAACAGTAAATTCAAGTCTGTTTTGCAAAGCACCAATTTCTGCTCTTGCTTGGTTTTTAATTTCCATTGCTAAATCAATACCTTCTAGGGCATTAGCAGCAGCAGCTTGCGTACTTATCGTATAACCTAAGGCAGTTGGATCTGAGGAATTACCAATATTTAAATCACTCGCCTTCATCGAAGCAACATTTAATAATGCAAAATCCTTATTTTCGTCATCAGTCGTACCATAATGAATTTTCAAAGCTCCAGAAGGATCTTCATACATAGTAGGCGTGAAATCATCAGCTGAAATATTGCCATTCAATAAATGAATACCATTAAAAGTTGTGGCATTTGCAATTCGTGTAATTTCTGAAGCAAGCTGTTGATATTCTGAATCAATTATTCCACGCTGAACACTGTCATAATGACCCGTTGCAGCCTGCTCAGCAAGCTCTTTCATGCGCACTAGATTTTCATCAATAATTTGCATAGCACCATCAGCAGTTTGCAGTAAAGATACAGCATCATTAGTATTTCTTATTCCTTGCTGATTAGATGTGATGTCCGCAACCATTCTTGAGGAAGCCGCAAAAGCAGCGGGATCATCAGAAGCACTCGTGATTTTTAATCCCGAAGAAAGTCTCTCAATTGACTTTGCTAAATTACTGTAGCCAACATTCATGCTACTAGAAACTCTTAAAGATGTCATTGGATTATTAATAAAAAGTGCCATAAGAACCTCGGTAGGAATTTTTTTCATTTTTTTGGACTTATTTGTCTTTACGCAATATTCATGCAAAATCTGTGCAAAACTTATAAAAAATTAGCAAAATAATTTAAAGCCCATATTTTTTATATTTATTTCATTTTGAAAATTAAAATATATATAATTTTTTCATATAGTTACATAAAAAAGCAAAAACATACACAAATTCTGTTTTTATTTGTTTTATTTTTGTAAATCGTTTGATGAAAAGAAATAATTTTTTATTTTATGGAATTTTGACACTTGCTTTTTTTTTCTTAATGTGCAATTGTACTTCTGCGATGCCGGAGTGGTGGAATGGTAAACGCAGCGGACTCAAAATCCGCCGCCTGTATGGGCTTGAGAGTTCGAGTCTCTCCTCCGGTACCATCCCTATAAAAATGAAAAGTCTGTATTCTAGCGAATACAGGCTTTTTTTGTTATTAAAACAGCATGTTAGAGCGTTTGTTTTTGTCGCTATCTGTGTTTTTATGCCTCTGTCCGTTCGGTACTATCGCTTAAAATCTTCTCTTTTTTGGGTAAAAAAGTGGGTAAAATAGCGAAAAAATGGTGCTTCGCGGTACAATTAAGGCACAGAAAATGCTATCTAACTATATAAATTTACATACGATTTTTAAAACAACTTTTCAAAAAACCTTTGCACTTGATGAATTTTAAATTCATGGAGTGAAAAATGAAAAGAATTATCTTAGTTTCTCGGCTAAATGAGAAACAAATCAACAGGTTAAAGCCAAAAGAGAAGAGATTCAAGGAAAGTTTAGCCGATAACTTCTACGTAGAGGTTATGCCAACAGGACAAAAGTTCTATCGGGTAAGAGGATTATCCCAAACTATCACAATTGGTAATGTCTCTGATATCAATCTTGAAGACGCTCTTAGCAAAGCTGAGCAAATTATCTTTGACATCTTAAATCCAGATTTAGCTCCCAAAACCTTCACTGATGTCTTTAATACATGGACTAACCAAAAAGAATGGGCAGAGAGCACTCGCAAAAAACGTCAGTCAATCATTGATAATTATCTACAAATCTTTAAAAAGCGTGCTATTCAAGACATTAAGCGTGTAGAAGTCTTAGAAGAAATACGCAAGATTGAAACTCAAGGCAAATATGAAACTGCCTATAAAGCTCTTTGCATTTTACTACAAGTTTTTCGATATGCTTTGATATGTGGCTATATAGAAACCAATCCCGCTAGCGAATTGCATTCTGTTTTGAAAAGACAAATAAGTGTGCCCCGCCCTGCCCTAATTGCTGAAAAAGATGTGCAAAAGCTTGTTAATGGCATTTATGCCCTAGAAAAAAACAACATACGAGCCTTGTTTAAGTTTACAATGTTTACTCTCTGTCGCCCTAGCGAGTGCCGTCTTGCAAAATGGGGAGAGATTGAGGGGGATATATGGAAAATTCCTGCTC
>CAYJDN010000112.1:0-6433 GCA_964368925.1 uncultured Desulfovibrionaceae bacterium
AAGCGTACTTAAGTACGTGCGCAAAGGCAATTCTCAAAATCGCTTATTAATGAAGATAGCGTCGTCGAAAATTGCCTTTTCGATTCTCTCATCGTCAGCTTTCAATAGCTTTTTCAGTCATTTATGTTGGATAAACTCCTTCAAAGCTCTTTCATCTTCCTTGATATAATGCGAAAATTCATATTTTGACCACACTATCTAGTGAATAGCTGTTTTACACATTTGCAAAAATAAATTCATAAATTTTGTGGAATTTTCAACAAAAAGAAATATTTTTCGTAATGAGTGTATTAAACATACACGATTGAAGAAAAATATGCACTTTTTTGGCAGAAAAAACACAAAAGAATGAATTTATAATTCAAAATTGACATGCGACAAAACAAGCAAAGCTGTTCACGCATGAAGAAACGAACACAAGTGCAATTTAGCATATAATAAAGCAAAAAAATAACTAAACATTAAATTAATATTTTAAAGACATGAACTCCACGGGCTTCGCCCTCTGAGTGACAGTGGAAGAAATACTTTTATTAATACTATTAAATCCTTTTTCCAATGTCAATCAAAGCCCTTATTTCTCTGTTTTGCGAAGTAAAACAGCAAGAAACAAGAGGCGTGGAATCCATGTCTTTATAAATGGCAGAACAAACGCAAATTAAGAGAATATATACTATACCCCAATAGGTCTATTCTTCAATAGGCCTATGCTTGATGTTGACACCTTCACAAAGGAAGTAAGTATGCTCAGCTACGTTTACGGCACGCCCTGCGACACGCTCAAGTGCTCGAGTAATGAGAATATAGTGCATAGCCAACCACGGATCTAACTGTCCATTCTTAAGGGCTTCGATGTAGGTATTGAAACCTTTTACAGCGAGTTGAATAGCGTCATCTTGCTGCTGACGTAATTGAACAGCGAGTTGAGTGTCTTGTTCTCTGAAAGATTTTATTGCTTCTTCAAGCATATACTGTGCTTTTTTTGCAAGCGCCATGAGATCTTCTGGAAATGGAGCATAATTTTGATCCATCATAAGAATGATACGGCTTGCTATGCTTGAGGCTTCATCGCCTATACGTTCTAAGTCTACAACAAGTCTTATAGCGCTGATGAGCAATCTTAAATCACTGGCTACGGGTTGCGTACGAGCGAGAATAGAGAGAGCTGAAGAGTCGATTTCTACTTCAAGAGCGTCTATGGCTTTATCGCCTTCCATGATATTTTCAGCCAATTTATGATCTAGTGTTTCAAGGGCAATGCAAGTATCGTCTATAGATTTTTGTGTCTTAGCTGCCATGAGCAAGAGAAGTGAGCGTAGGTCATCTATGAGCATATGCACATGATTATCAATGTGGCTACGGATATTATCGGACATTTTTTTTCTCCTATATTCTATATAATACGGTAATTATTTATAATTGTTGATATTGATGAGTTTCATTTTGACTAGCTCATTATTTTGTTTAATTATGCTTTGTGGACTTTTAGGGTTTAGCCGAAGCGACCTGTGATGTAGTCTTCAGTTTGCTTGAGCTCAGGTTTTGTGAAGAGTTTATCTGTTGCTGAGGCTTCGATGAGTTTACCCATATAGAAGAAAGCGGTATTGTCAGAAACACGTGCGGCTTGTTGCATATTGTGTGTTACGATGATGATAGTGAGTTGACTTTTTAATTCGTGAATACCCTCTTCGATACGTTGTGTAGCGATTGGGTCGAGAGCTGACGCTGGCTCGTCCATGAGTAGAACTTCTGGTTCTACGGCGAGCGCACGAGCGATACAAAGTCTTTGTTGCTGTCCGCCTGATAGACCTAATGCTGAGGTATGGAGGCGATCTTTTACTTCTTCAAAGAGAGCGGCTCTTCTGAGGCTTTTTTCGACTTGTTCGGCAATATAGAGTTCATCTTTGATACCGTTAATTCTTAGGCCATAAGCTACATTTTCAAAGATTGTTTTAGGGAATGGATTTGGTTTTTGGAATACCATACCTACTCTACGGCGCAGGTTTACGCTATCTTTACCCTCGAGTATTGATTCATTATCAAGGAGTATAGTACCTTCGGTACGAGTACCAATAATGAGGTCATTCATTCTGTTTAAGCAACGGAGGAATGTAGATTTACCGCAACCAGAGGGGCCGATGAGAGCTGTTACTTGTTTTTCGTAAAAATCTAGATTGATGTCATAGAGGGCTTGTGAATTGCCATAGAAGAAATTGAGATTTTTCGCTTGAATTTTGATTTTTGCGTCTTGTTCTTGATTTGGTGCGCTGTTCATATTGTCTCCAAATTATTTTGTGATGTATACAGGTAATGTGAAGCGTATTGTTGCTCCCACCTGCTGAGTATTGTCTGATGAAAGGTTTTCTGCGTGATGCAGTGCATTTATTGAACCGTGATATTTTTCTATAATATGCTTACAAATTGAGAGTCCTAGTCCTGTTGAGAGAGTATCGGTTCTGTGTTTTTCAACACGATAGAAGCGTTCAAAAACTCGAGTAAGTTCTTGTTGAGGAATACCAATACCGTAATCTTGCACATAGACATTACATTCTTCTTTTGAATGTCCATTAATATCATTTCTTGTTATTTCACTGTAGAGGGTGATAGTTTTACCTTCTGGGGAATAACGAATGGCATTTTCGACAAGATTTCTAAACACTTGGCTTAGTCTATCGCTATCAATATTGACAGTTAAGTCGTTTGCAAGTTTATTTTCTATAGTGATTTGTTTATTATGGAGTAAGGGCTTGCACTCGTCTAAAGCGAAATTTAGGGCTTCGCCTAGTGTAGTTTGCACATTTTCGCCATTTTCAAATTCACTATTTTCTACACTAGAAAGGGAAAGTAAGTCACTCACTACTCTATCTAAGTGCTTGGTATTTTTTATAATAGTTTCAAGGAAATGTGAAATTTGCTTTTTAGGACATTCTTCGTCTTCCATAAGTGATTGTAAGGTTTCAGTATAGCCTTGTATAGCTGTAAGCGGTGTACGCAATTCGTGTGACACATTTGCCACAAGTTCACGTTTGATTTGTATTAATTGTGCTAAATAAGTAATATCGTGGAAAATAAGCACAAGTGCTGCTTCTATTTTAATACCATTAGGAATTTCTGGTTTTACTAAGCTTAGCTGGAATATTTGTCCATTGAGTTGAATTTCCATACTATCGGAAGTGAGTTCATTTTTATACATATTATGTATTTTTTCTGAAACTTCAGAATCACTGAGTACGCCAAGCACACTTTTATCTAAATAACTTGCTAAATCTTTTGTGAAGTATGTAGGTAGAAGTTTAGCAAAAGCGGCATTCAATTTTAATATGTAGCCACGTGCGTCTAATACCATAACACCAGCTTGTAAGCTATTGAAAATAGTTTCAAGCTCACTTGATTGTGATACATTTATGTGAATTTGCTCATCTACTCTTTCTGACATTTGTGAAACAGCGTAGGCTAATTCTTCAAATTCAGGTTTTTGCGGTAGAGCTAATTTTTCGTTATTTTCAGGTCTTGCAACATTTTCTACTACAGTTTGAATTTGTGAAAGGCTTAATACAAAGCGGCGATAGAGATAAAAATTGAGAATTATTGCGCCAAGGAGTAAGAGGCAAAAAGACACGAGGAAGTTTCTAAGAAGAGCTCTTATTGAAAATAAGGTGTTTTCTAGTGGTATAGCTAATCTTAATGTTCCTTGTGGATAAGATTTTGTTTCACTGATCACGCTTGCTGCATAGACTAAATCGCTGGCTAAAGTTGAGCTATAGCGTGAAGAAGTAGCTTGACCATATTCTTTTGCAGCTAAAACTTCTTGACGATTTGCGTGATTGTCTAATGCTTGTAATTCTTCAGGAGTGAGCGCTGAATCGAATAAAACAACACCATCATCAGCAATGAAAGTTATTCTTATGCCTAATGCTGAATAATCATATAATAATTCTTCTGCTGCTAATTGAGAAACATTCGATTCTTGAATGAATAAATTTGATAATAAATTCAACTCTCTTGAAGTTGTAGCTTTTAAATCTTCAGAAATTTGATTATTCAATTCCTGCCAACTAATAAGCAGTGGAAAAAGAAGTAAAGCAAAGCCAATAATTAATAATGAAAAACGACTTCTCCAAAATTTTATCATGAGTATTTCCTATTTTGCATACGGTCACGTATGATAATTGCCAAAAGATTCATACCAAGCACAAGTATAAGTAATACTAGAGCTGTGCCGTATTGTAAAGGACGAGTTTTTTCAATGTCTGTGCCAGCAGTAGCAAGTACATACATATGGTATGGCAAAGCCATAACTGATGAGAAGATTGAATCAGGTAGTTTCGCAGTATAGAAAACAGCAGAAGTGAACATAATTGCTGCTGTTTCGCCTGCGGCTCTTGCTAGGCCTAAAATTGCGCCAGTGAGCATTCCAGGGAAAGCCGCTGGTAGAACTACTCTTGCTATGGTTTGTGAAGGTGTTGCACCAAGTCCAAAGCTCACTTCACGCCATGCGTCAGGAACTTGTCTTAATGCTTCTTCCGAAGTACTAATAATCATTGGTAAAGTGAGTACGGCTAAGGTGAATACACCTGATAAAATACTAACGCCCATGCCTAAATAGGTAACGAAGAAAGAAAGTCCGAATAATCCAAATACAACTGATGGCACACCTGCAAGATTGTTCACACCAAGGCGTATGTATTTTGCTAAAGGTGATCTTGAACCATATTCATTGAGCCATAAAGCTGAGGCTACACCCACAGGAAATGAAATAAGAAGTGAACCAAAAGAAAGAATGGCTGAACCTATAATACATGGTAAAATTCCGCCCTCAGTCATCATACTACGTGGAGGCTGTGACAAAAATTCCCAACTAATTGCTGGTGCACCATTATAAATGAGAAAAACACAAATTATAATAAAGGCGAAAATATTTATAAAAGCCGCAGAACGTAATATAAAAAACATTATTCCTTGTTTTTTATGACGTAAAGCAGGATCTGGTAAATTTGATAAACGTGAATCTGACATACTATTGCTCTTAATTTTGATGGTTTAGAAAATAAAAATTATAATCCAGAAGAACCAACTTGTTTATGCTTTTCAGTAATATAGAAAGCAACATAGTTAAAAAAGAATGTAAATACAAAAAGCACTAAACCAATAGCAAATAAAGCTAAATAATGGTCTGAAAAATAAGGTGCTTCTGCCATTTCAGCCGCAATAGAAGCAGGCATTGGACGAACTGGGTCAAAAATAGAAGTTGGTATCATTGCTGCTCCGCCCGCTACCATAAGTACAACCATAGTTTCACCAATAGCTCTACTCATACCAAGCATAACAGCAGTACCAATGCCAGAAAGTGCCGCAGGAATTACTACTTTTATCAAGGTTTCCCACTGTGTCGCACCAAGCGCAAGACTCGCTTCACGTAAAGAACGTGGCACAGAACGTAAGGCATCTTCTGAAATACTACAAATTGTCGGCACACTCATAAATGCAAGCATCAATGAAGCATTGAACATATTTAAGCCAATATATGCGCCTAAATAATCTTGTAAGGCTGGAGCTACGATAACCATACCAAAAAAACCAATAACTACAGATGGTAAGGCTGCTAATAATTCAACAAATGGTTTCACTATACGTCTTGTTCTTTCTGGAGCAATTTCTGCTAAATACGCTGCTGTAAACACTCCTAGAGGAACAGCAATTGCTGAAGATAAAAAAGTAACCATTATAGAACCAATAATGAGTGGTAAAATACCAAAATCTGCTGGTTCATGCGTTGGATACCAATACATGCCAAAAAGAAAATCCGTAAACGAATAATCTTTGAATAAGGGTAGGCTATTTAACAAAAGAAAAATAAAAATTCCACATAATGATAATAGAGCAACCCATGCAATACCAGTTAGTGAAAATTTTACTATATATTCTCTAACTTCACGCTTTGTCATCATACAATACCTATTTTGTTAGTATTTCAAAAATAAAATATTCCTGTGTCTACAAAATTATAGACACAGGAAACAAATTTCAATCAATTATTTGAAAGGGATAAAGCCAACTTCTTTTACTAATGCTTGGCCTTTTGGTGAAAGAGCATAGTCCATGAAGCCTTTTACATCACCTTTAGGTGCGCCATTTGTGTATAACCATAATTCACGAGCTAAAGGCCATGATTTTTTCAAAGCAGTTTCAGGTGAAGCTTCAACGCCACCAACTTTAGTTGCTTTTACTGAACTATCAAGATAACCAAAACCAATGTAACCAATAGCATTTTTGTTTTTAGAAACAGCTTGTACTACTGAACCGTTAGAAGCTTGTAATAAAGCAGATGGGCTTACTCGTTTGTCTTTGATAACAAATTTTTCCCAAGTTTCGTATGTACCTGAAGAAGTATCACGTGAAATAACAACGATTCTTGCATTGCTACCACCAACTT
>CAYJDN010000113.1:0-6377 GCA_964368925.1 uncultured Desulfovibrionaceae bacterium
AAGTTTGTTGATTGCTAGACATAAATTCTCTTATTTATTGTATTATTTAAAATTTGAACTATACATTGGTTTTGAATTACAAATGTGTTAAGTAATCCTCGAATTCTTGTGTGTTTTTTTAGAATTATATATTTTTTATGTCAAGTAATTATAATTTTAATAATTTTTTTGTATTATGAAAGCGGCTTTTTTAGAAAGCCATCTCTGTTCTTGATACTTTATTGACTTCATGCTATAAATATTTCAAATTGTTACAAGGAGTTTTGTATGGCCTTACATGAAAGAGCAGGCACATTGCCTATTGAAGCAGATATTATCAGTATAGATTTAATTATTTCAAAATATTACAATACGAATTTAGACCTTTCTAATCCATCAGAATTAGTTCAATTTGGAACTTCTGGCCATAGAGGCTCTTCACTCAAAAATACATTTACAGAAGCGCACATTTTAGCCATCACTCAAGCTGTTTGTGATATACGTAAAGAACATGGCATACATGGCCCACTTTTTATGGGAAAAGACACACACGCACTTTCGCAACCTGCCTTTGATACTGCCCTTGAAGTGCTTGTTGCGAACGAAGTTTATGTTGCAATTCAGAAGAATAATGGCTACACACCAACTCCAGCAATTTCCCATGCGATCATTAAAGCAAATGCCCATAAAAATAATAATGACAGGAGCTTAGCAGATGGAATTGTTATCACTCCTTCGCACAATCCGCCTTCTGATGGTGGTTTTAAATATAATCCACCGCATGGCGGGCCAGCTGATACTAATATAACAAAGAAAATTGAAACAAGAGCAAATGCGCTTTTAGCTAATGATAACAAAGAAGTAAAGAGGATTAGCATAGAAAAAGCAAAGGCTTCATCATATATTATTTTGCATGATTATATTGAAGAATATGTGAATGATATTTCAAAAGCTATTGATATGTCAGTTATTTCTGATTCTAAAGTAAAAATTGGAGTTGATCCACTTGGTGGTTCTAGCATTGATTTTTGGGAACCAATGGCAGAAAAATATAAATTAAATCTGACACTTGTATCAAAAGAAATTGACACAAATTTTAAAATGATTCCCCTCGATCATGATGGTAAAATTCGCATGGATTGCTCTTCAAAATATGTAATGAGTGGCCTACTCAAACATAAAGACAATTTTGACATCGCCTTTGGCACTGATCCTGACGCTGACAGGCATGGAATTGTGTGTAAACAAGGGCTTGTTCCTGCAAATCATTATCTTTCTGTTGCTACCGATTATTTGCTGAACAATCGCCCATTATGGACGCCTATATTAGACAGCGGAGCGGCAATTGGCAAGACGGTTGTGACAACTTCCATGCTCGACCGTATTGCAAAGAAATATAAGAGAAATATTTTTGAAGTGCCTGTTGGCTTTAAATATTTCGTAGATGGGCTTAGTAATCAAAAACTGATTTTAGGCTGTGAAGAAAGCGCTGGAGCGTCATTTCTGTGTTTTGATGGCTCGCCTTGGTCTACGGATAAAGATGGACTTTTACTTTGCCTGCTATCAGCTGAAATTTTTGCTAAAACAGGTAAAAACCCTTATGAATATTATAAAAACTTAGAAGAATTGCATGGAATCGCACATTATGAACGCATCGATATGCCTGCTTCTGAAAGTATAAGGGCGGCATTTAAAAACTTTAGCCCAGAAAATATAAAAGCGACTACTGTTGCAAATGAACAAATAGACGAAATTATTACAAAAACAAGTGGTAACAATGAAAACTTTGGTGGCTTCAAAATAAAAACTGAAAATGCTTGGTTTGCAACTCGCCCATCAGGCACAGAAAATATTTGTAAAATATATATGGAAAGTTTTAGCAATTTGAATGATTTCAGCAAATTGCAAGAAGATGCACAAGATATAGTCAATGCACTTATTGATTAAGCGTTTACCAAGCTCTACTATACATTTATAAACAGCTAATATTATTGACTAAAACAAAATCAATTCAACATATAGCAAATTTAATAAAATATTTTAGCAAAAATACTAATTTTTAGCTTGACATCTTTATTATATTTGCTATATTCCATTTAACAACTAGATGGGACTCCCCCACTTCCCATTTATATATTTCTTATGTTTTGTTTATGCAACATGCTATAAACAATGCAAAAAAGCACGCCAATGAGCGTGCTTTTTGTTTATGTACTATAAAAGATTTAATATAGAGTAAATTTACTAAATTTCCTTTCTACACAAGAACATTTTTCTCTAAAAGTTGTTGCAAGAGCAAATGAACGGGCAGTCCCACCACAGTTGATAATGCGCCCTCAATTCTTTGCACCAAGAAACCGCCATGGCCTTGTATTGCATAAGCACCAGCTTTATCAAGACCTTCACCCGATTGAGCATAGCGTCGAAGAACTGAATCTGTGAAATTTTGAAAGTAAACTTCAGTTTGATCATAAAATAAGATTTCTTTCTTATCTGGTAAAATAATAGAAACAGCTGTTATTACACGATGTTTATTACCAGAAAGTTTTTTCAACATTTCAAATGCTTCTTCTTCTGTCTTCGGTTTACCAAGAATTTCAAATCTTTGTGCATTATCCATATCCTTAAGCTCAGAATTATTCACATAGCTAGGATTATTCAAATCATTGACATTCTTAGCAGAATTAGCATCGAAACTAAGATTATCTATATTCATATCGCCATGAAAGAAAGATTCCTTATTAAAGCAAGGAATATAACGCAAGTCATAAGAACTATTGAGCTTATCTAATACTACAAGAGTATCCGCCGCAATAATAATAGCATTTGTGCATTGACATTCAAAGCTTGATAAAACGGCATGCGCTTTTTCACTTGCTATCTTCATAGCATTTTGACAAGGCTTTTGATTATTATCAATTTCTTCAGGCGTAGTAGGCGCTAAAACAGAATATGATAGTCCTAAATCATCTAAATATTTTTGTCTTCGTGGAGAAGCCGAAGCAAGAATAATAGGAAAGCGAGAAGTAAATAATTTCATAATCTTACTTCTAAGAGGCTAAAGATTCTAAAATATCTATATCTGACTTAAGCGCATGAACAGGGCAAATATTTGTGCAATTTAAACAAACAACACAAAGACTTTTATCAAAAACTAAATGATGGTTGCTATCCATTGCAAGAGCCTTAGTAGGACAAAGTGAAGTACAAGCGCCGCAATCTAAACAGCTGTCTTCATCATGCCAAATGCGCTGTGCTAAAAGTGAAACAACAACACCATTATCACGCCAAAATTCCATAACTTCTTCGCAAGCTTCCTTACTACCACGTAATTCAAGAACCATATAACCTTCGCAACGAGCTGAAATGCTTGCTTTTGTTATACTAAATTCAACGTCAAATTTTTTAGCCGCCTTACAAACAATGGCTTCTTGTGAAATTGATTGGTCAAAAATGAGATGCACATTTACCGCATGAGAATTGAGTGAATTTGACATAATATTTCCTTATAAAGCTTGTACTAATTGTTTTGCTCTTGTTGCTTCAGGAGCTTTTGGATAGGTTTCGATGAGCTGATTATATCTTTCTTTAGCGGCGTCATTTTTGCCTAAAGCCTTGAAACTCATACCTTGTTTTAAGAAAGCAGATGGCGCTTTATTGCTGTTTGGATATTTTGCAATAACCACTTCATAAGCAAGTGCCGCAGAAGCATAGTTCTTTAGCTGATAGTAAGATTCACCTTGCCAAAAATAAGCATTAGAAACTAAAGAATGAGTAGGATAAACATTAGCAAAATCTGTAAAAGCATTCACAGCTTGCTGATATTTTCTATCATTAAAGGCTTTAATTCCGCTATCATACAATGCTTGCGATGTTTCTTTATCAACAGCAACAGCAGGCTTTGTTTTTTCTTCTACTTTAGGGGCAACAGTATCATTCTTCGCTGCCGCAAGACTAGCTAATGCCGCTGTAGAGCTTGTTAATGCTACAATATTACCCTCTTCATCTTTAGAAAGAGGCTGATCTAATTGCAATTCAAGTCCAAGCTGAGCTTGTGCCAAATGCAAAGCACGTTCATGCATAGCAAGAGTTTCTTCAGCTGTTTCAAGTCCTTCATAGTTTTGAAGTTTTAATTCTATATCATTGATATTTCCACGCAACAAAGCAATTTCTTGTCTAAGCGCTTGTAATTGAAGCCACGCATCTGCCTGAGCTGGTTGCACACTAGCTAATTGACTATTCAATTCTTGAATAGTTTGATTTTGAGCTTCCACTTGAGATTGCAACATAACTACTTGATTATCTGGAGTCGGTTGCGAAATACAAGCTGTAAGACTAAGAAATAAAAAAACTAATGAAGAATGTCTAATAAAATTCATATCTATCCTCTTTGTATGCAATAGATTTATTTAGCGATTTTTGTAGAACGTTTCAAGCCAAAAACAAGATAGATAAGACTACCAAGAATAGGCACTAATGAACAAAATACAAGCCAATAATATTTTTCTTGAACGCTAGGAAAATCTCGTGATTGAATATTGAGTAAAGTCCAAAATATAAATAAAAGTGGACTAAACAAAAGTGCAATCTGCCATAGTTCAAGCTGAAAAATCGACATTTAAATACCTGTGATTATTATTTAAGTTAAATTTTATACTTGTTTTGCCTTTTTATCGGCCACATATAAAAAGTACATTGCCACAAAGGCGCCAAGAGTTATTCCAATATCAGCTATATTAAAGGCAGGCCAATGATAGTAACCAATTTGAAAATCAAGAAAATCCGTCACAGCTCTAAATAAAAGCCTATCAATAAAATTCCCAATAGCACCGCCAAGCAAAAGCCCAAGTGCTATAAAGAGCATTTTATTATATTTACTTGTTTTTGCAATGAAATATACCATAACAAAAGCAATAAACATAGTTAGCGCAAAGAAATAGAACTGCCACTCTGTTTGTGAATTATTCAAAAATCCAAAGGCAGCACCATAATTTTTTATATGCACAATATTGAAAAATCCTGATATAACGGGAATGCTTGTATGTAGTTCAACTGTATTCAGTATGAGGATTTTTGTCAACTGATCAAGTACAAGACAAAGCGCTGCTGCAACAAACAAAAGTACATAGCGATTATCGCCCTGCCTTGTTGTCGACAAAATTTCATTGAATGGATTCAACATCTAATTATAAGCTCCCCATAACTTTGCTACAACGTGGGCAAAGGCTAGGATAATTTGCATCTAAACCAATTTCTTCACTATAAATCCAACAGCGTTCACACTTTTCGCCCTTTGCTTTTTCAACAAAGATAGCAAGATTTTCAGCGCAATTTTCAAGCTCTGCTGGTTTATTATCAATAGATTCTAAAGCAATTTGTGAAACAATAGTAATTTCACGCATATCTATGCCCTTGTTTTTTATGCTATCAACAAGATTTTTGTCAGCATAAACAGTCACTTTCGTATCTAATGAGTGACCAATCACCCCTTCTTTACGCATTGGTTCAATAGCTTTTGTAATTTCAGAACGTAGGTTCAAAATGCTGTCCCAATGAGCAATTTCTTCATCTGAAAGAAGAGCATGAGCTTTATATTCTTCAAGAGCAAAAACAGTTTTTACTTCTGGCTTCAATGCTTCTGGTAGATATTTCAAAATTTCTTCAGCTGTGAATGAAAGCACAGGAGCCATATCACGTATAATTATCTGTAATACTTCAAAAAGTACAGTTTGTGCAGAACGACGCTCAAGCGAATTTGGCAATGATGCGTATAATCTGTCTTTCAAGCCGTCTAAATAGAATGAAGAAAGTTCAGTAACGCAAAGGCCGTTTAATGTGTGATATACTTTATGAAATTCATATTTTTCATAGGCTTCTTGTAAAGTATTATGTACACGTGTAACCACATCAAGCATATATCTATCAACTGGCAACATGTCTTCTGGTGCAACTTTAGCTTCAAGTGTAAAATCGTCAATACTTCCAAGCAAGTAGCGTGAAGTATTACGAATACGGCGATAGCTTTCAGTAAGCCTTGCTAAAATTTCATCTGAAATTCTAATATCTTCTCTATAATCAGAAGAAGAAACCCAAAGGCGAAGAATATCAGCGCCAAATTTACTCATCACATCTTGAGGAGCTGTTACATTGCCTAAAGATTTTGACTGCTTATGTCCATTCTTATCAACAACATAGCCATGTGTTAAAACTTCTTTATATGGTGCTTGTCCTCTTGTACCAACAGAAACAAGCAAGGAAGAATGGAACCAACCACGGTGTTGATCAGAACCTTCAAGATAAAGATTTGCAGGATAAGTCAATTCATCTCTTGCTTCCACAACAGCAGCAAAGCTTGTGCCTGAATCGAACCAAACATCTAAAATATCAGTTTCTTTTTT
>CAYJDN010000114.1:0-2817 GCA_964368925.1 uncultured Desulfovibrionaceae bacterium
AGCTTCCAATCGTTTGCTTTTGCATAACTTTCGGTATCTGCGCCGCCAAGAGCTACGCAATTAGCATGACTTAAAGCTGTTGCTAAAGGTTTTGCAAAGTCTTGGAAGTCGCTTAATGTAGTGTTAAGCACTTCTTCACGTATTTGCTGACGTAATTCGTCAGTATCATTACGTAAATGCCTCCAAAGCGCAGTTGCACCCTTTGCATCTGGGAGTAAATAAGAATCTAAATCGCCAATTGTACTGATAATTGCGCAAGATAATTCTCTTTCGCTCAAATGGAGATTACCTAAAAATTCAGGTGTCTTACTATAGACGTCTAAACTTTTTGCTACTTGCGGGTCACGGTAGGAAATAAGGGAGAATGAGCCTGTTGGGCGTGAATATTGCACAAAGCAACCATAAGCGCCGCCGAGTACTCTAATGCGATCCCATAGATAACCCATACGTAAAAAGCGAGTAATAACAAGGGCTGAACCGTGGAAATTATAGCCATATTTATGAAGATTTGTACCCATACCTACATAGTTCACACGTGCTGGGGTTAGCAAAGCTTCATTACCATTCACAATTTCAATAGGCCATTGTGCTTTTGTAAACGGACTTTTTTCTTGAGCAATTTTGTCTATAAGTGGAGCAAAGGCTTTTTCACTTAGGCTTAGTAATTCTGCATTGGCTGTAAGTGAAAGTAAGGCATTGTCTTTACAGAAGATATGCTTATGAATGAGATTGAGTTTTTCGAGCACGCTTTCCCATGAATTTTCTATATCTTTAGCAAATTCTTTAATGAAGTCAAAGTAATGAATACCATTTGCATATTCGTTTAGAGCGCCTAATTTAGATTGCATAGCGCCTAATCTTGTCGCAACAAAGGAATGGCCAGCAGGAATTATGCCTTGTTCTATTCTTGCTTTTTCTTCTAAAGCCATTTGCATAAAGCGTTCTTTATTATCAAAGTGAGCTTCAAAGATAATTTCATCGAATAAAGCAACAAGTTGTTCTAATTTATCCTTAGTAACCTTACCAGATAATACAAAAGAATTGAGGCTATCTTCTTCATTGATTTTTGCTTGGAAAGAAGTATATGCGCTAATGCCACCAGTTGAAGCTTCTATTTCTAAACCTAGGTCAATAAAAGAATAGTGTTTCGTGCCAACTTCTGTAAGTGCTCGTGAATAGAGTGAAAGGTAAGGCAATAATTCATAAGGCAAAGTATCTAAGCTAAAGACAAAACGTGAATAAAGCACACCAGTAGTATCAATGTCGTGCGTATATATTTTGATTTTATCGTCTTTTTCAGCCAAGGGGAGTAGAGCATTTTCTTTTGGAATATCGTTAATGGTAAGAATTGGAATAGTCGCTAAAGCTTCAGGACTATCTTCTTTTTTCTGTACTTCTTGTAATCTATTGCTTTCGCTTTCGATAAATGCTTGTTCTTCTGCGTTCATGGAAGCTTTTACTTCTTGCATAATTGCTTCATCTTCAAGTCTTTTCTTTTCAGCTAAATTTGTGTCTGGCACTAGGTTAACTAATATTCTATGTTGATTATCTAAGAAATATTCTTTGATTAATTGTTCAAATACTTTTTCATTCTTTTCTAATCTTGCTTTGATAGCGGCTAATGGGCTTTCCCAAGAAAGAGCAGTGAATGGATCTTGGTCATAGAGCCAATGTGTGAGGCATTGAGTCATATGTAGTAAACCACGTGGATATCTGCCTGAATTGCCTTCACGTAAAGAAAATTCAATAGAATTTACAGCAGCATCAATTGCTCTTTGTGGAATTCCATCTTCGACTAATTCGGCTAAAGTATCTAATATAAGCGCTTCCATTTCGTCTTCTTTATCTGCTTCAATAGAGCGTAAACCAACGGAATAGTACATTTGAATAAGGTCAGTTTCTAAATGGCCGCTTATGTCTTCGCCAAGTCCTGAATCTATTAATGCTTTTCTTAATGGTGAACCTGGTAATTCTGTAAGTATGTGATCTAACATAAGAAAGAGAAAATTTTCTTCAACTGCATACGTAGGGGTAAGCAACCAATTCACTGTGGCATGTCCACGAGGGCTTTCGTCTTCTTCAGCACTAGCTTCAAAAGCCACTTCAATTTTTCTTGCGCTTGTCATTCTTTCTTGTAATTCAATTGAAGAATCTACTTCAATTTTATCAAATTTAGAGATAACTTCATTCACTTTTTCTAGGCGCACATTTTCATCATCATCGCCCCAAAAGAAGAAGTAAGAATTTGACGGATGGTAATAGAGTTTATGAAATTCTTCAAATTCTTCATAGCTCAATTCAGTGATATTTTTAGGATTACCGCCAGAATCTAAGGAATAGAGAGTATCAGGAAAAACAGCGTGTTGTGATTGTTCTGCTAAGACAGAATCAGGAGAAGAATAAACGCCCTTCATTTCATTATATACGACGCCTTTATACTGCCATTTTGCATTTCCGTCTTCATCGACATCAGAAGTATCAATATGCCAGCCTTCTTGCTTAAGTATATCTTTACCTTCTTCTGTGCGCACACGTGGGAAGAATACGGCGTCCATATAGACGTCCATAAGATTGTAAAGATCTTGCGTATTTGTGCTTGCAACAGGATAGCAAGTTTTATCAGGATAAGTCATAGCATTTAGAAAAGTTTGCAATGAGCTTTTTAATAGTTCAACAAATGGTTCTTTGGTTGGGAATTTTTCAGAACCGCAAAGAACAGAATGTTCTAAAATATGCGCAACACCAGTTGAGTTTTTAGGTGGAGTTCTAAAACTTACGCCAAAGCATTTATTAATATCATCATTTGTGATAGAAATG
>CAYJDN010000114.1:2827-4890 GCA_964368925.1 uncultured Desulfovibrionaceae bacterium
TTTACCATTTACTTCTGAAAGTTCATCTTCTTTTACAAGATTAAAGCCGTGAAGGTTTTGCATATACTATCCTTTAACTTTTTATAAAGTTTTTGATTAATTGTTTGTTTGTTGAAAAATATTTTTTATACAAAATATATCCAAGTACAATAGAGAAAGCGTAGAGCACTAAGGATATAAATATACATAGGTAAAAATTCACATCAGAACCAAGCAAGGCAAAGATGAAATTTTGTGGAATATAGCCAATAAAAGTGCCGAGAAAGAATTTCTTTGCGTCTATTCTTGCTGTGCCTGAAATAAGATTTGTTGTTATGCCAGCACCCATTGGAATGAGGCGAATGACTATAGTCATGGCAAAAGTGTTTACTGTAAGTATGCTTTCTAAAAAAGCGATTTGTTTAGCAAATTTTCTTTGCACAAAGTCTTGAGCTATAAAGCGTGAATAGCTAAAGACGATAATACAAGCGATAGTTGTACCAATGGTTGTGAGTATAGTGCCAAGCACGGGCCCATAGACAAAACCGCCAATAAGCGAGAGCGGTTGACGTGGAATAGCGCAAGAAGAGAGCAAAGTCATTGCTAAGATAAAGTAAAGATAATTATCTGTAAATGAGAAATTTTGTAAATGACTATTTGCTACTTCCCTATAATTGTCTTCAGTAATATTAAAGGTTGTTAAAACATAATAAACTATGCCTATAACAATAAGCATAGAAAAGCCTTTAATAGCTAGTTTAGTAGAAAAAGTCATATATTTCCTTACAATTCATACTGCATAAAATCACATACAAGGCGCTATTAACCTCTATTAGATTTTAAAGCAAGGCGAACCAAGTCCCATTCCTGGAGTGAAAGATTTGCGTAAAGCAGTATTTAAATAAACTTGTGCCTTAGTAATTGCAAGATCTAATGACATTCCATGTCCAAGATATGCAGCAATAGCAGCAGATAAAGTGCAACCCGTACCATGCGTATTTGGAGTTTCAACATTTGTTTGATGGAATTCTTTAATGCCATTTTCATTCACAAGCCAATCTGTTCTTTTATTTGTATTTACATCAAAATGGCCACCCTTGATAAGTACAGCTTTTGCACCCATAGACATGAGCTTTTAGCCAGCTTTTTTTACATCATCAACATTATTAATGGTCATTTGTGTAAGAAATTCTGCTTCGGGCTTGTTTGGAGTAAGGATAGTTGCAAGCGGGATAATGTTATCAATGAGTGATTGAGCGGCGCTGTCTTCAAGTAGTTTATGCCCAGAAGTGCTTACAGAAACAGGGTCAACAACAAGTGGAAATGCTTCTTTTGTATTGAAATAATGCTTGATTTCTTTAGCAATAATATCAATCAATTCTTTAGAGAAGAGCATACCTGTTTTTGCTGCTGCTGGACTATAGCCATTGAAAAGAGTTTTTAATTGTTGTTCCATAAATTCGGGCGTACTTGGGAAAATAGCGTCTACGCCTAATCCATTTTGTGCTGTGAGGGCTGTGATTGCAGTGATTGCGTAGCCATCTAAGCAAGTGATAGCCTTAGTGTCTGCCTGAATGCCTGCACCGCCACCTGAATCTGAACCAGCGATAGTTAATATGGTCGGGAATGGAATGTTATTTGCTGTCATATATTTATCCTTTATGATAGTTTAAAGTCAACTTTGATTTTGTAGAGTTTAATAGCTGGAAGGTTCAGAATTGGAATGCCTGTAGATTTTGTTATATCGGCAAGCGTTTCTTCCACTTTTTCCCAAGATGGCGCTATGAGGGTAAACCATATATTGAAATGGTGTTTTCTAAGATAATTGTGAGTTGCGCCAGGTAAGTCATTGATTGCTTGAACAAATTCTTCCATTTTGTCTTCTGGCACTTTAGCAGCGCAAAGAGTAGACCTGAAACCTAGCTTTGCTGATTGAAAATTAGCGCCTAATCTTCTGATAAGTTTCAATTTTTTCATTTGTTCAATGCGATTAAACACTTCTTCTTCTTCTAAGTCTATATTGTCGCCAATTTCTTTATATGGACGTGGGCAAAGAGGAAAAGCCGTCTGCACAATGTCTAATA
>CAYJDN010000114.1:4900-6340 GCA_964368925.1 uncultured Desulfovibrionaceae bacterium
CTTTAGCGTCTAAATTATATTGATTTATTAAATCATTTGTTTCACTACTCATTAATATACTCTTTTTTCATTATTTTAGATTCTCTATTACAATTTTTGAGCAATAGAGATATTGTATTCATTTTTTACACCATTTCTTATAAATGCGCAAAGATTTTTTTGTCACTTATTTTATATATATTTAAAAAATATGCTCAAAGAAATATTTGTAATTTATTTTTTTGAGCATATAGTATAAATAATTGATTTTTATTTATTTGTTTCTTTGCGCCATTTCTTGTAAGCGAGCAATACGTTCTTCTGTTGGTGGGTGAGTAGAGAATAATGAGGCCATTCTTTGACCTGCTAAAGGAGAAATAATGAACATATTTTCTGTTGCAGGATTAGCATTATTCATAGGTATTTGCTTTGAATAATTTGATATTTTATGTAAAGCTGAAGCTAAAGCTAAAGGATCTTGGCTAAAAGTAGCGCCTCCAGCGTCAGCGTGGTATTCACGTGTGCGAGAAATGGCCATTTGTATGAGTGAAGCCGCCATAGGAGCAAGAAAAGCAAGCAATAAAGCAGAAAGCATACTACCGCCACCGCCTTCTTCATCGCTACGTCCGCCACCTAAAATAGCTGTCCATTGTAGCCATGAAGCAATAGAAGTAATAGCGGAAGCCATCACGCCAGCAACTGTTTGGATTAATATATCTCTATGTGCAATATGCGCAATTTCATGCGCTAATACGCCACGTAATTCTTCTGGTGTAAGTAATTGCATAATACCGTCTGTTACTGCTACAACGCCATTTTCAGGATTTCTACCCGTAGCAAAAGCATTAGGCGCTTGTTCAGGAATACGGCAGATTTTCGGCTTAGGAATTCCAGCACTATTTGCTAAATCTTCAACAATTTGATGAAGATAGGGTGCATCATTATACTGTAGTTCCTGCGCTTTATACATACGAAGTACAATTTTGTCAGAATACCAATAAGAGGTAACGTTCATAAATATTGCAAAACCAAGAGCGATAACAATGCCTGTCCTACCGCCTAACATTGCGCCAAAAAGAATGATAATACTGCTCATAAAAGCAAGTAACATAAATGTTTTGAATTGACTTGTCATAATTTTCCTATAATTGTTATAATTTTGTTTTTTTGTTATTTTGCTAGTTTATGTTTCTAAATTGCGAGCTTTCATTTCTTGTAAAAAAACAAAAGCTCTTAATTTAGACACATATCTAAAAAATGTTTTTACATATTTTTTGATTGTATCAAATTGCATACTATACTATCTAAAACAATATCATACTTAGCTTTGTGTTGACTTGTGACTATACCTAAAGTATATTAATACATATATGATAAGCTGACAAGTGTCATTTGACATAGAAAGTATATGTTTTTTTATTTTAGTGAATATTAAGAGGGGGGTATGGAAAAACAAAGTGT
>CAYJDN010000115.1:0-6333 GCA_964368925.1 uncultured Desulfovibrionaceae bacterium
ACCATGCTGTAGGTGTTTGTTATCGTTGTAAAACTGTAGTTGAACCGCATGTTTCTATGCAATGGTTTGTAGCGACAACAAAGATGGCGCCAAAGGCAAGGGCGGCAGTTCCTAGTGAAGTGAAGATTATTCCTGAAACATGGGAAAAAACGTATTATAATTGGCTTGATAATATCCGTGACTGGTGTATTTCACGTCAAATTTGGTGGGGTCATCGTATTCCTGCGTGGACGTGTACTAGCTGTAATGAGCTTATTGTGAGCGAGAGCGATCCTAGTGCTTGTCCAAAATGTAATGCGACTCATCTTGAGCAAGATCCTGATGTCTTAGACACTTGGTTTTCTTCAGCATTATGGCCATTTTCAACTCTTGGCTATCCGAATGAAAGCGAAGATTTGAAAACTTTCTATCCAACTTCTGTGTTAGTGACTGGTTTTGACATTCTTTTCTTCTGGGTGGCTCGTATGATTATGATGGGTCAACACTTTATGAAAGAAGTGCCATTTAAAGAAGTTTATATCAATGCTTTAGTAAGAGATGCGCAAGGGCATAAGATGTCAAAGTCGGCTGGAAATGGTATTGATCCTATTGAAATGTCTGACAAATACGGCACTGATTCTATGCGCTTTACCCTTGCTTCTGTTGCGGCCATGGTGCGTGATGTTAAATTATCGGAACAACGCATTGAAAACAGCCGTAATTTTATGAATAAATTGTGGAATGCCGCACGTTTTGCTCTTATGAATTTTGAAGGTTTCACGCCGAATAAAGATTTTGATGCAAATTCAATTCCTGAAACTGCTATACACCATTTATGGATTTTGCAGCGCTTAGAGGACATGAAAAAAGAAGTAAAACAAGGCATTGCAGCATATCGCTTTAATGATGTTGCGCAAAATCTCTATAAACTCTTCTGGACTGAATTTTGTGATTGGTATTTAGAATTAGTGAAGAGCGACTTGAAAGAAGAAGGCGCAAAAAAAGTACAAGCGCAAGAAGTATTAAATATTGTGTTAAATGAATATCTTATACTAATGCACCCTATTGCACCATTCATCACAGCGCAAATTTATCAATCATTACCAAATAATGCAGATAAAGATATTGCTCTTGAGCTTTTCCCGAATGAGCGCATTATTACTCCATCGCATGATAGGGTTGATAGTGTTGATGACATGCTTTTTGTGCAAGAAACAATTTCAGCTATACGCACTATCCGTGCGGAATTGAATATTGTTCCAAGCTTTAAATTGAGTGTTCTTGTGAAACCAAGTAATTTACATCAAGCGAATTTACTTGATAATTCAAGAGCTTGGTTGTCTTCTTTAGCAAAAGTTGAAAGTCTTATTCTTGATGATGGGCGTGAAATTCCTAAGGCATCGGCTTCACAAATTGTAAAAAAAGCTGAAATCATTGTCTTTTTAGAGGGCGCTATTGATGTTGAGAAAGAGCTTGCTCGTCTTGAAAAAGAAGTTGTAAAGCTTGAAAAAGAACATGCTATGCTTAGCGGAAAGTTGAAGAATCCTAAATATGTAGAAAATGCACCGCAAGAACTTGTTGAAGCTGATAAAAATCGTGTTTCAGAACTTGATGTTGCCATTGAAAAACTTAAAGAATTAAAAATCAAATTTGCTGAATTAGCATAAAAATAGAATCAAATGAATAATATTCCTGAACCATTACAAATAATTATAAATCAATTCTCTCACTTCCCTGGTGTAGGGCAGAAATCAGCCATGCGAATGGCTATGATGCTCTTGCAGTGGAATGAAAGCGAAGTGAAGCGCATGGGGCAAAATATTTACGAATTACGTGATAAATTGCACCTGTGCTCATTATGCGGCGCTTTGTCAGACACTAATCCATGTCAAATCTGTTCTAATCCTGAAAGAGCGAATAATATCATTTGTCTTGTGAGCGAATGGGACAGCATGCTTACTCTTGAAGAAGGGGGCTTTTTTCAAGGTAAGTATTCGATATTAGGCGGTTTACTTGGCTCAACAGACAGGGCTAGTCTTGAAATGGATAGGCTCTTTCGCATATTAGAAAAAGGCGAAGTCGATGAGCTTATCTTAGCGCTAGGAGCGACCACGGAAGCAGAAGCAACCGCTTCCTATGTTCGTGAGCAAGTGTCGTCACGTTATCCGCATATTGCTGTTACAAGGCTTGCGCAAGGCATTCCACTTGGCGCAGAAGTTAAATTCATGGATAAAGAAACATTAAAACAATCGCTTGCGTATAGGCAAAGTCTATAAAAGCAGCGTATATATTCATAAAGGGGTAAAATTATGAAAGATATGACCGCAAGAAGTGGCACAATGACAAAAGGCTTTGAAAAAGCGCCACACCGTTCTTTATTGCATGCATCAGGGCTTACAAATGAAGAAATATCTCGCCCACTTATTGGTGTTTGTAATGCTGCAAATGAAATTGTGCCAGGACATATTCATTTAGATAAAATTTCTGAAGCCGTAAAAGCTGGCGTTCGTATGGCTGGCGGAACTCCTTTAGAATTTCCAGCTATTGCCGTATGCGATGGCCTTGCGATGAACCATGCAGGCATGCGCTTTTCATTGCCATCACGAGAAATTATCGCTGATAGCATAGAAATTATGGCAACAGCACACCCCTTTGATGCACTTGTGCTCATTCCAAATTGCGACAAAGTTGTGCCAGGAATGCTCATGGCGGCTCTACGACTAAATATTCCTGCTATTATCGTTTCTGGCGGCCCTATGCTTGCTGGTAAGAATGGTAGTGATTTAATTACTGTTTTTGAAGCTGTAGGCAAGGTAAAAAATGGGCAAATGAGCATGGAAGAGCTTGACGCTCTCACCGAACACGCTTGCCCTGGTTGCGGTTCATGCTCTGGTATGTTTACAGCGAACACAATGAACTGCATTAGTGAGGCTATTGGTCTTGCTTTGCCAGGAAACGGCACTATTCCAGCTGTGCAATCAGCCCGCATTCGTCTTGCTAAAAAAGCAGGCATGAAGATTATGGAATTATTAGAAAAAGATATAAAACCACGTGATATCGTTAACGAAAAAGCGGCTTACAATGCCGTTGCTGTTGACATGGCTCTTGGTGGTTCTACAAATACTGCCTTGCATTTACCAGCAATTTTCAAAGAAGCAAACCTTACAGTAAATCTTGATTTATTTGACGTAGTTAGCAAGAACACTCCAAACCTTTGTAAGCTCTCACCTGCTGGTAGCTATCATATTGAAGATTTGCATGCCGCTGGTGGTATTCCTGCTGTTATGGCAAGATTGGCTGAAAAAGACTTGGTTCATACTGACGTTTTAACCGCTATGGGAGCGCCACTCAAAGAAATTCTTGAACTTGCAAAAGTTCTTGACGATGATGTTATTCGCCCATTAGATAAGGCATATTTACACGAGGGCGGTATTGCTATTCTTAAAGGCAATCTTGCAGAACAAGGCGCAGTTGTAAAACAAAGTGCTGTAGCTCCTGAAATGCGCTTTAGAGAAACAATTGCTCAAGTATTTGACAGCGAAGAAGAAGCAACTGAAGCTATTCTTGCAGGAAAAATCAAAGCAAATGACGCAGTTATCATACGCTACGAAGGCCCTAAAGGCGGCCCTGGTATGCGTGAAATGCTCACACCTACTTCTGTTATTGCAGGTATGGGACTTGATAAAGATGTATTACTCATCACTGACGGCCGTTTTTCTGGTGGCACTCGTGGAGCTGCTGTTGGTCACGTTTCACCTGAAGCCGCTGAGGGCGGACTTATAGGCCTTGTAGAAACTGGCGACACTATTGTTATAGATATTGATAATCGCTTGCTTGAACTCAAAGTTGACGCTGAAACAATAGCGAAACGCCGTGCAAATCATACTCCAAAACAAATGACTACTAATTCACCATTCCTTAGACGCTATGCAAAATCTGTAAGTTCTGCGGCTCTTGGTGGAGTTATAGAATAGATTAGATTTATTCATGCAATAAAAACAAGCAGTTATAAACACTAAACGTATTTTTAAAGGCATAGACTCCACGGGTATATTTCATATACCCTCTGAGTGACAGCGGAAGAAGAATCAATTATAATAATATCATATATCTCTATAGCGTATGATAACATTAGACCTATTGAGTATATCTAAATATTATAAATCATTTTCCTATGTCACTCAGAGGGCAAAGCCCGTGGAGTCCATGCCTTTAAATATTTTGCCTACTTCGAACCTTCAACTTCAACATTCTGTAATAAATATAAATAGGTAGGCAAAGGCACTAATTCTTTGACTTCTTCCCATTTCTTCTCTCTATACAATTTACGTACTCTTGAAGCTGAAATAACTTGTCTATTATGCTCTTTGCGTGGAATTTCAATGATATTGAGTCCCAATTTTGGCAATAACTTTTTCATCATGCTATTGTATTGATTTGTGACATTACATAGCGGTTCTTCGCCTATGAAGCGTGTTTTAATGTTTAGGCGTGGAGCTATGATAGAGCCAAAAAGGGCTATGTCTTCGCTTGAATCTACTTTTGCTTCTGTGAGGCTTGATTTTTGAAAATATTCAGGAAAGGTAAGTGCAGAAATTATGAAATTTCCGCTTGGAAACACTTTGATTTTCTCGCTTGATGAATTGAGAAAGGCGATATTTTCTTGAACGAGCTTTAGCCTTGATGCAAAGGAAAAATCAGAAGAATTTTCTTCAACTATGAAAATATAGAGTTTGTCGACATGCGTTAATGCTTCTTGAATGAGGTAGAGATGCCCTAATGTGAAAGGATTACAATTCATGACAATAGCGCCAATATTCTCAGTGTTTTCAAATGCTTGACTCTGAATACTTTTACACCACTCATCTATAGTCGTGTTTTTTTCATAATGCTTTGCTAGAGTTTGGGCAAAAACTTTATAGAGATTTTCTTCTATATTATGTGCATTATAATGATTAGGTAATTTAATTTTTGATTTTTTATTATGCGAATTTTTTGCAAAGAAATGATTAAAAATATAGCGAGCAAGAAGATAATTTCCTTTATTACTTACGTGATTGCTATCAACGTAAATTTCCCCCATGTCGTGCGGGCGATTGAAAGCGGCTTGCAAATCTAGGGAAATACAATCACATTCATCTAATTGCTGTATAATTGCAGGTAGTTGATATTGTTTTAAAGGAATATGTTTTTCTTCATTTAAATTATTTTTAATGATGTCAACAATATCATTATTTAGAAAAATTCGCTCTAGTGGAGAGGGATTGAGAATTTCTTTCATGCGTGGATAGAGAAAGAAATAAAATTCAGCTTCTCTTTGCTGACAAGCTTCATAAAGATGCAAAAGCACTTCTAAGGAACTAGATTCATTATAAGAATAGACTATGGCTTCGCTAATTGCTATAATTATGTCATTTTTTTGGATATTTAAATTTTCAATTTGTAGAAAATATTCGTCTAATCTACCTGAATTAATTGCATAGGATCTGCAAATAAAGCTTTCATTTATTTGACTATTTAAGAAATTTTGCAAATGAGATTGAATAGTATGTGCGTCTTCACAAGGCCAGCCAAAGGCCACCGAAGAGCCAAGAATAAAAACTTGCCTTTGTTTCGTGGATTGCCCAGATTCAAGATTTTTATTTTGCTTTGATTCTTTATTTGGCAAAATTTTCCTTTCGCCATTTTTTACATTCACATATTTACTTGTGAGATCTTGGGAAAAAAATGCCCCTTGCATAATTTTTCTTTCAAAAGGCATGGTAATTTCTTCCAGATACTCTTTAGAAAAATAATCTATGTCATCAAAAGAAGATTGTAATAAGGGAGGATTCGATTTTATCCAATCAATACGAAGACTTGCTTCACGCAAAACAGCAAGATCGTGCATTTCTTCTTTTTTATTATATGCCTTATTTGCGCTTTCAAGTTCTTTTTGCAAAAGATTTTCTATATGACTCTTCAAGCGTGGATTATACAATTCAATCCATCTTTCTTCGTATAAAAAAGTAAGTTTTTTCAGAAAAAGCATCTGCTCTTTTGGATTTTGCCTATGAGATTTTAAAGATAAAAAAGCAGTAATTTCTTTAATACATAAAGGAACTACTGCTTTTATGTCGTTAGCATTATTGAGGATAAGCGCAAAAGCTAATAATGTGAAAGCTGTTTCATAGCTTACATTTCTTGCCTTTTTGACTTCCTCTAGTAAAGGTAGATTATCAATTATCGCCTTGTAAAGCTCAATATAATCTTCTTTATCATGCTTTAAAGTGCCAATATCTTGACTGTATAATTCTACAAGTTTCGCAAGGGAATATTGCAATTTTTCTGTAGAATTTTGAGGACTTACTATAG
>CAYJDN010000116.1:0-6302 GCA_964368925.1 uncultured Desulfovibrionaceae bacterium
GAATAGCAATCATCATGATAGCTGTAAAGGTGAGTGATAAACCAACAGCAAGTGTGAGTTCTTCTTTTTTCGCGCCACAAGCAGAGGCCGCAGCAATAGCAGCAGATGTACCGCAAACAGACATATCAGATGAAATCGTGATGTTCAAAGTTTTTGAAGGTATTTTTAATACTTTTTGACCGAAGATATATGTAGTTACTAATACGATTGGTGTAACAATCCAAGCAACGAAGATACCAGGAATACCGATAGCAAGAAGTTTACCAAATAATACTTCTGCGCCAAGAACAACAAGACCAGTTTTAATGAAATATTCAACTTGTACGCCAGGGGTTACCCATTTTGGAGTACCAACAGTGTTTGCGATAAGCATACCAATAATAATAGCCCAAACTTCTGTGTTCAAGCCATATCTACCCATAGTAGCCTGCTTGCCCAAAATTGAAGCAAGAATAGTTAATGCAAATACCGCTAAGAAAGCAGGGAAGAATTTCTTCACATCATAACCAATGAAGATTCCGCCTACTGAGAAAGCTAAACCAAAAACAATACCTGCGAAAATGAGATTAGGAATAAGATTATAAGGCTTTGCTAGACTGCCTTGTGCTTTTTTGTACGCAGTGTTTGCGCTTTCCCATTCAAGAACAGCAGCACCAGCAGCAGCATTTAAGTTTGCACTATTGTTATTTGCGTCCATAGCTGCTTTTTCGGCCGCCATGGCATTTGTGTAAGCTGTGTCAGCAATAGCTTTTAGATTGTTTACATTGCCGACTTTGCTTGCATTTCTAACATCAGCGGCTTCTTGTGATAAAAGAACTGCTTCTAGCGGATTGTTTGTCCATTTGTTTGGAGTTTTGAACAAAGCAATCAGCGCTTTTGGCCCAGGTTCGCCTTTAACCTGCAATGCCTTGATTGCGCTTTTTGTTTCAAGAAGAGCTAAAGTAGTGTAAGGCTTAGCTTCTTCGGTTTGAACTATTGCATTATAGTTTTTCATCTTGTCATAATAATCACTTTGGAAACCAGCGATAAAATAAACATAACCGATTAAAATAACTAAAAATCCAAGCCAAATTGCCCAATAATCTTCCTTAGTCCACAGATCTGAGATTGATGATTTTGCTTTGTCAATAACGCGATTGTCGTCTTGAGCTTGCATTTCTTCAACCTGCTTACCATTTTCTGTACTCATATAAACCCCCTTATATAACCGTTTGTGATAATGCTTTTTTTCACAAACTTCAGTTTCTACCCTAGACAATATGTTACACTATGTCAAGCAAAAAATATGTTTTGATATAATATGTCTTTGTTCTTTATTGAACTTGCTTGCTATTTGTTGACATTGCAATTTCAAAATGACTCTCCATGAATTGGTTTATCAGTAGGAATGTACTTGTTTTTTATGGTTTTAGCAAGTATGTTTTGATGTAAAGGCATTTAAACTTAGAGAATGAAACTTAAAAATAATCAATTTAATCTGTAATAATGCTTTTAAAAAGAAAGCTATTCTTTCCTTTCTTAGATCTTATACATGAATTGTTTTTATATTGCAAGCAAAAATAAATATTTCTTCAATATTGAAGAATCATTTTTTTTGCTTTTGTATGATTAGTGGCTAATTGACATACTTATCACAATCTTTATGCAAAATGCTAATACAATTGTAAAATATAATAAGTAAGATTATGTTACAAAGTTGTTTGTGTAATAATGTTGTCATACTATGATGTTGTCATCACTATAAAAAAAAGCCCCTCTTTATTTTTAAGAGGGACTTTTTTATGTGGGGTATATGAGGGGGAAGTAAGAAACACTTTCTAGTTTAAGAAATCTAAATTTTCAAAAATAATAGAAATAGCTTCTAATTCATCTTTGAATGACTCTTCTTCTTTCAAAGCTACAGCTTGACGGAAGGCTAAATCACGTAACTCAACTTTAATCTTTTGTATAAGATTGAGTTTTGCAATATTTGCATTGCCGCTAATATCAAAGGTTGGAACGGTATTTTTTTCAACATGATCCCAAGGTAAACATTCATCAGCCTGCTCAACATCTAAACTAAAAACTGGTTTAGCAAGAGCCGCATTTATTTGACTATTGTCTTTTACTGAAAAAGAATCAAAAATTGCAGATGAAATTTCACTTGTGATAACTTCGTCAGGGTGACATTCAGGCAGATATTTTTCTAATACCTCACGAGATAAGTCATCAAGCACATTTTTGAATGAATTTACAACTAAAGGATTATCAGCGCCAATTTTGTCTTGAAACGAAATAGCAAGTTCAACAACAATCCAAGGGAATTCCTTATGTAAATCGGCAAGAAGTGTGTGGATACAATTTGCTATTTGTGTTTTTTCTTTTTGTATATCAATCATAGTATTTCCTTTTTATAGATGTGATAACTTATTTTATACTAAAAAAACATTTGAGCAAGCGGTATTCCAAGTATAATCACAGCAATTACAACGCATATTGATGATACGACAGCATAATGCGCCGCATCTTTTGCGTCAATCCAATCTTTATTACCAAATAATAAAGCCGCATAAGGTGAACCAGCAGGAGTACAAGCCGCAATAAGAACTGTATAGAAGAAAACTGCTATAACAGGTACGGCATTAAAGCCTAGAGCCATACCAAATTCTGCAAGAACAGGCGCAAAAATTAAACCAGTCACAACTGAGTTTGTGAAGTTTGTAAGCACAATCGCAATAAGTACAAGTCCTACAGCAATTGCAAAAATTCCCATGCCTTGGAAAGCATCAGTAAGAAGCGAACTTAAAACAATGTTAAAGTTTGTTGCTGGTGAAGTGAGTACATTGCCAAAGAGCATAGCTGTTGCGATTAGGAAGAAAGTTGACCATGGGTAAACTTGCATATGTGTTTGGTATTCAAAAAGAGCTTCTTTTTTATAAGAAGTAATCAATAACAAGAACATAAGAATAAGGGTAGAGCCCATTTGATTTGCACGTAAATACATTCCAACAGGGTTATTTGCTGGTAAAAGGCCTGCTAATAAGAGCCAAGATGCATAAAGAACTAAGTAAACGATAACAAGCTTTTGCTTCCAATTGAGTGGAGGAAGTGGATTCTTCTTGAAAATAGCCACATCGAAAGCTGCTAATTTACTCACATCTACTCTGTATATGAAACGCATTGCTACTATAATAAGTGCAGTAATTGTTATTGAAAGTATAAGTCCCATAAGAAGGTAAGCACCAATATTCATTGGAGCTAAGCCAAGAGCAGGGTTAGCCGAAAGCTGATTCGCTGTAAGAACAAGAATGAAAGCACCGCCTTTAATCGCATCGGTAGCGAAAGAGAGCATAGCCATAATAACAACACCAACAATCATCCAAGAAACAAATTTGTCGCCTTTTTTATAGCCAACATCAGTAGCAATAGTATAAACAACAGGCCACATAATGAAAACTGAACTTACTTGATCTAAAAAGGCAACCGCGTAGGTCGTGAATAAAATCATGGTAACAAGAAGCCAAGGACGCCCTTGAGCAATTTCTCTTGTCATAAAATATCGTGCTAAATATACACCAAGTTGACTTTTTATAAGCACAGTAGCAAAAATATAAAAATGGAAGAAAAGTACAACGTTAGGATTACCTAAAAACATATTAAGTACTTGGTTCATCGGAGCAAAGCCTGAATGAGCACCAAGTAAATAAATGGCTAAAAATGTTGGCCAGTTTACATCAACGGCTGTCCAAAAATAAATAAGCCCAAAGAAAAGACAGATAACTGACATTCCCACAGGAGTTAAGGAAATCATGATTTGATCGCCAGCCATAGGAAAGCCCATAGCAATGAGTTTTTCCGTTGGAGTAACAGCAAATTCTGGTGAACCAAAACTTGGTAAAATAAGCATAATGAAAAGCGCAATAGCTGAATGAATAATTTTTCCAATAGGCAAAGAAGATTTTTCTTGCATAGCAGCTTGTGACATAAAAACTCCTAAATATAATATGTATTAATAGTACACCTTAGTATATGCACTCCCGACTTGAAAAAATCGAGAGTGCAATTCTAAAACTATTTATGCGTAGAATACAATACCAGTGGTATATTTTTTCTCATTGATAATAACTTTTAGTTCGTATTTACCAGATAAACCACGTTTGCTTAGGCTGAATTTATTGATGTCAGCATCGGCTTCAAGATAAGCAGCAGAACACATAGCCGCATTAGGATTTGCTGCTGTGTTCATGTAGTAACCGTGATTGTCGCCATTAAAGCCTTCTACTACCCACATTGCAAGTGAACCACGAGGGAATAGGGCGGTAAGCACAAGCTTGTCTACTTCTTCTTGAATAGTTACGCCATGTAATAATGGAATTGGTTCTGCAACTTCTTCGATTTCTGGAATAGTATCAAATTCAGGAGTGATGTCTAATTCACCAATGATTTTACCATCGCCTAATGGTTGATTGTCGCCATTATGGTAAGCAGATAAGCGCTCTGCACGGTAGAAGTTACCATTTACTTCTAAATAATACATAACTACGCCGTCTTTTTCTTCTACTGTTTTTGAGCAGGTGTATAGCTCAACGTCTTTTCTGCCTGCATAGTCAATTTCAGCAAAAGGAGGAAGTACGTCTGTTGCATAACCATCTAAATAGCCAATACCGCCAGAGTGAATCATATAATGGCCATCTGCATAGTATTCAACATTACAGATATATGGTGAGAAGAAATCTTGGCCCCATTCTTTACCAAACTGCCAAATTTGTTCAATTTCCATTTTATCAGTATCGATTTTATAACGTACGCCACGGCTGAAATTATCGCGGTTTCTAATATATTTATCTTTAACTTTTGCACGATATTGTCCATTATCAAAAGCCATGATTGTGCCATCTGGGCAAATAATACAAGCGTGTTGTTCATATTGCCAATCGAATTTAGAAAGATCGCCAACTGGTTTGAAGAAATATTTTTGCATATCTTCTGGCCAAGCTTCAGGATCGCCGATAAGCCATTTTAATTCGCCTTTTCCGTCATTTGCTTCATAGTTGAAACAAGCAACGATATCTTGGTGACGGCCTGAAAGAATCATTTCTTTCTTGTCTTCGTCAACCCAAAGAGCGTTGTTATGGAACCAATCGTGTGCATCTTGTGAGCCAGAGCCACCAACATTTTGTGGTAAGAAATCTTTAAAGTCCCAAGTACGTAAAACCATACCAGTTTCTCTATCAAGTAAAGCTATCATATCTTCAACTGTGTTCTTGCCAGCTGAATAATCTTGAGTAAGAGCAAGAATATTGCCATCTCTCATTTCCCATTGATCGTGGTGAGCATTGCCAGGCATGCGATATTCTTTGATAAGTTTACCAGTCATGCTAAGCTCAACTAAACCTGTAGAACAATAAGGCATACGGCTATAGCGGTAAGATTCAGTGAGGATATTACCATTTTTTAGGCGTTTAATGTCAAACATTGTGTTAACATTAAGCATCCAACGTAGATCGCCTTTATAGTCGAAACCAACAGGATATTGCTTGCCAGCAGGAGTAAGGAGCATGAAATCTGTACCGAAATAATCCATAGATGTCATGATGTTTTGGCAAGTACACACGCCATCAGCAGGAAGTGGAGCTGATTTAATCATGAAAACATTACTTGTGCCATCAGCAAGAGTTACACTTACTTTTGTTTCGCAATCAACATAAAGACCAACTACTGGAAGCACATGACTATCAGTTGCGTCAAATGTATGAACTATATCTTCACGGCTATTACGTTTGCCATGAACGGTGAGAGTAGCTGCAACCTTAGCATCTGTTTTAAAGAGGATAAGTGCCGCTAAAGGATTGATAAGATAAGGGTTGACAATGACAGTTGCATTTTCAAGTTTAGGCTTAGCTTCTTCAAAAGCGGCCATAAATAGTTTTTCTGCATCGTTTTGTCTGTTGATCATGTGATCTTCATAATGGTAGGAAACAAAATTACTCATCTAAATACTCCTTAAAGGTTGTTGGGTTATTTTCTCTACATCTACTAATAATAGACAGTATGTAGATTATAGAAAGCATTTATAAAGCAAATAAAGGCATTATGTAACATTGATTGTGCAAAAAATCACGCATTGGTTCAAAAAATATATGCCTGCTTTTATGCTCTAAGCAAGTTTATTACACATTTTGCATTTTCTTACTTCTAACTTAAAAACAAGGTAAATTAAAATCATAGACATGTCAACAAAAAAAATAACATTGTGAAAAAAAACATTAGCTAGGATGAATTTCAATAATAAAATAAATGAAATTTTAGTTATAAGTTATTAA
>CAYJDN010000117.1:0-673 GCA_964368925.1 uncultured Desulfovibrionaceae bacterium
TTCCACATTTTCAGGCTGTGCATTGCTATCAGCATCTTCAATGCTTTCAACTACAGGCGCAACTTGCTTTACATTTTCAATTTTTTCTACTACTGGCGGAATAGGCTGTAATGTTTGCACAATAAAGAAAAATACGCCTACAAGTAAGAAAATCGGACTGGTACTAATGCTAATTTTAAAACGTAATGGATTTTTGCTTAATGCAATCAAAATGAAATTCACTAAAGCAAGCGGAATAAAAAGCAATAAAAGCGAAGTTGAATCTAAAGCTAATGGAATAAGCGTAACTTGCATCATATTTGTTATGATAGCTGCAATAATCAAAATCGTGAGTAGTAAAGATGCACGAAAACCAGCCTTACTCAATACTATAATGGTTTGGGCATAATAATCTCTACCAAAATCGTCGATTTTTCTGCAAAGTAGAGTGTAGAGCATCTGAAAAGCACTTGCGATTGCTCCACCAGAAGATAAAAAGAAGAGCAATACAAAGGCAGAAAGTAGTGGTGCATTTACAAAAGGTAGCATTGCTGAAAATAATTTATTATAAAAAACAAAAAGCCATGCAAAGCTTGAACCCTCTACAACTGCAAAGAATGGTAATACTTCTGCTGGTGCAGTGTAAAAAAGACGGAAAACAAGAATAAGGAAAATACTCATAGTTTTTATGCTT
>CAYJDN010000117.1:683-6289 GCA_964368925.1 uncultured Desulfovibrionaceae bacterium
AAGAGGTTATGAGTGCAAAAGGCCAAAATATTTTCGCTTCTTCAGTTCTTTTTAAAGCTCTAAGCCATAAAATAAGAAAAATTATCGTTGCAAGCAGAAAAGCAGGAATAAAAGGAGCTAGAAAATAAAGCTCTTCACCAATTTTAGCGAAAATCACCTTGGCTATGAAGAAGTCTATAGAGCTTGCAAGAAATAGGATAATATTTATTACTAAAGTCAATTCTAAGGCCTGTATCGCTCTTTTTCTGTAGAGCATGCGCTGACTTAGAACATGTTGTCGTAAAACAAATATTTGTCTAAATACTGTCATTCCTGTGGCACAAGACAAGAGTGTATAAACAATAAGTGATATGAAAATCAAGAAAATGACATTATTTGGATCTTGCGGCATAATAGACTCCTCTAGTCTTTGAGTAATGAACCTTGAACAGATACATTAAGAACAAGGCCAATAAACAAGCTGTTTACAAGCATGGCAGTACCTCCATAAGATATGAAAGGTAGCGGAATACCCACTACTGGCATAATGCCAATAACCATACCTATATTTATGAGAATTTGCCAGAAAAAATAAAAGAAAATGCCTGTGCATAGTAAGCTACCAAAGCGGTCTTTAGCATCACGCACAGTAATAAAAATGAAATATAAGAAAATACAAAATAAAGAAACTGTGATTAATGTTCCAATAAAGCCCCATTCCTCACCAAGTACAGCAATAGCAAAGTCAGTATGCTTTTCAGGTAAGAAACTAAGCTGACTTTGTGTGCCCTCTTGAAAGCCTTTCCCAAAAACTTCGCCAGAACCTATGGCAATTTGCGATTGTATTGTTTGATAGCCAGCGCCATAAGGATCTCTTGATGGGTCAAACATGGTAAGCACTCGCTCTTTTTGATAATCAAGCAAGAAAAACCAAGTAAAAGGCAAAGCTAAAGGAATAATGACTAGCAATATTCGCAAAACTTTCCACTGTATGCCATGATAAAGCACCATGCCCGCAGAAATAAGCAATACCATCAATGCAGTACCTAAATCAGGCTGAATGAAAACTAAGAAAAAAGGACAAAATGCAACCACTATAATGTGAATAAGCGAAAGCCAAGAAAGACTCTCGCCCTTCTTGGCTAAAAGATATGCACAATAAATAATAGTGGAAAACTTTGCTAATTCACTTGGTTGAAAGCGTAGAAAACCAAGATCAATCCATCTTTGTGCTCCACCAGCACTCACTCCAATTATAGGCACTAAAGCAAGTAATACCAATATGATAATAAAGAAAGGAAGAGCAAGTTGTTCTAATTTATGATAGTCAAAGAAAAGAGAGAAAATCATAACCACAAGCGCAAGCCCAGACCACACAATTTGACGCATGAAATAAGGGGCATAATATACACCTTCATCACTAACTATACTGCTTGCAGAATATAAATTCACAAGTCCAATAGTCATGAGCATTATGGTTGCTAATATAAGCAACCAATTTATTTGAACAAAATTTCTCTTGTTCAATTCTGCTCTTTTTTGTGATGGGGAGCTAAGCTTGATTGAGGGCGTTTGTGACATAATTATAAGTAATCAATATTCTTATTCAAAATAAAGTGGATTAAGAATTTCTATTTCTGCATTTTCACGCAATTCCTGCATATATACAGCATAGAAAAGGTTTTCACGAGCGGTCAATAATTCTGCTAATTGCGCATCTTTCATGTTTTCCCAAAGCGAATCTTGCGCAGGAATAATAGATTTTGGTTTAGCAATGACATAGCCATTTGCAAGAGCAAAGGCACTATCAAACCAAGTATTATCCATGTCAGCAGCAAAAAGTGTTTCGGCTAATTCAACAGAATCGCCTAATTCAAAAATTCCATCACGTCCCATAATATAGGTAGATGGTGCTCTTGAAATGCTATCAACTGATTCGAGCATGAGATTTGCTTGTTTTAATGCTTCTTCATGCGCTAATTCTCTTTTTGCAAGTTGTGTAAGTACTGGTTTTACTTCTTCAAAAGGCATAACTCTATCAGGAAGATTATCAGTCACTTTTGCAATAATAAAACCATTGTTTGTGCTTATTGCAGATGGGGCAATATTGCCTTCTTCAAGTGCAGTAAGCATTTGCATGTCGGTATTGCTGATACCAAATGTATCTGCAAATTCATTTAGGCTTAGAATTGGACTAGATACAACTTTTAAATTGTTTGTATTTGCAAGATTGTTAAGAATGTCAGCATTGTTTTCATTTGCATGTAATTGCACAAGTAATGAATCTAATAAACTTTGAATTTCGCCTTGTGCTTTTTCAAGAGCAAGTTTATTTGAAATTTCTTTGTTTAATTCGTCTTTTGCAGGAGCATGTGCTTCTTCTTTATCTTCTACAAAGATGAGATGATAACCAAATTGTGAACGAATAGGAGCAGATACTGAATTTATTTCAGTAGCAAAGGCAGCAGTTTCAAATTCTTCTACCATTTGACCACGAGTAAATGAACCAAGTTCGCCACCATTAGGCGCTGAACCTGGATCTTGTGAATACACTTTTGCAAGCTCTTTGAAATCTTCACCTTTTTCAAGTTTTGCTTGTATTTCTTGAATGGTATTCATAGCTTTTTCTTCGTCTTGTGCAGTTGCAGTTTCATTTAAAAGAATAAGTATGTGTGAAGCAGTAACATTTTCAGGAATGTCATACATTTGCGGATTCTTTGCATATTCAGCATCAATTTCAGCTTGGCTAATATTTTCTGGTTTAGCTAGAATTTCAGGACTAATTTCAATAAATTGAAGACCTAAGCTTGCAGGAAGTGAAAATTCTGCTTCTCTTAATGTATACATATTTTGCAAATCTTCTTCGCTTGGCTCTACTTTATCAATAAAGTTTTCAGCTGCTACAAAGAAAGCATCAAATTCACGTTCTTCAAATTGATAATCGAAGAATAACTTTGCTTGTTCTTCAGAAATATGTGCGAATTGGGCAAGAATCGCTCTAAATTTGCCTTCACGCATTTCTTTTTTTAATCCATCTTCAAAAGCACGAGGGTTTTGTCCTGCTTGCTCAAGAGCGGCTAAGTATTTTTGTGGGTCAAATTTTCCTTGCGCATCTTGCACAAATGGAAAAGTAGCTATCACTTCAAATAGTTCGAGCGGAGTTACGTCAATGCCTGTTCTATTTGCTTCGCTTTCTAAAAGCGCTTGAGTAACAAGACTTTCAAAAACAAGCTGCGGGAATTGCATTTGCTTTAATTGCTCTTCTGTAATTTCAGGTAACATAGCTCTAATTCTTTCATATTGTTGATTATAAGCAATAATGAAGTCTTGTTCTGAAATTTCAACATCATTTACTTTTGCAACTATAGAGGAAGTATTTGTGAAGCTACCAATTCCCCAAAAAACAAAAACAAGGATAATTACACCTAAGGCTATTTTAATTCCAAGTGATTGCGAACTATTACGAATATTTTCTAACATGCTGTTTCCTTATCCTAGATTGTATTTCTAAATTTAATTTTATTTTTAGATATTTATAACCCAAAAGTAAAAGCCTAAATGAGCAATACTATCTATTTTTGTATATCTTTTTTGATGTAATTTAAAAAGCCACCAGCTTTAATAATTGACCACTCTTTATGACTAAGATCATTCTTAATCGCAAGGTTAATACCATTATCAAGAGTTATCATAGTTTCATTTTGCAAAGTGAAATTAGCCAAATTAAGGTGAGCTTTTGTTCCAAGGCGGAATAAATCATAATCATTTGCGTCAGCAAACAAAAGAGGGAGAATACCAAAATTTATTAAATTCGCACGGTGGATACGTGCAAAAGATTGCGCAAGCACCGCTCTTACTCCAAGATGTCTTGGCGCAAGTGCCGCATGTTCACGGCTAGAACCTTGTCCATAGTTTGTTGTTGCTACAATAAGACCGCTTTTATTTGCTGATTTAATCATATCACAACGCTTGGAAAAATCTGCGTCTACTCTTTCAAATACGTGTCTTGCAATAGCAGGAATGTTTGAGCGCAATGACGTGATTTCAGCGCCAGCAGGCATAATGTGATCTGTTGTGATGTCTGCACCTAATGTAAGCGCCACTTCAAAATCAAGACTCTCTGGAAGTGCATCAAAATTTTCAAGAGCAACAATATTAGGCCCTCTTTCAATTTCAATCTCAGCTCTTTTATTATTATCCACTTCAGGATAATAGAAATGATGTTTTATTGATGGTACATTTTTAGGGAAAGCTATCTTATCAATGCTAGTACCCCATGAACTAGGATCTGTGAAAGTGCCATGTAAAGCACAAAATGCTGCAGTAACAGGACTTACTAAATAAACATCAGCGTCCTTTGTGCCTGAGCGTCCTTCAAAGTTTCTATTGAAAGTACGCACGGATACGCCCTTAGATTTAGGCGAAGACCCCATGCCAATACATGGGCCACAAGAACATTCTAAAACACGAACACCAGCATCAATCAATTCAGCAAATTGCCCTTGCGAACTAAGCATACTTAATACTTGTCTTGAACCAGGCGAAAGATTTACATCTGTTTTCTTATTGACATGTTGGCCACGTAATACATGTGCTACTTCGGCAATGTCAGCATAGGAAGAATTTGTGCAAGAACCAATGCAAACTTGGTCAACAGCAATTTTCTTTTCTGCTAATTCTGCAATAGTGATAGCTCTGTCAGGCATAGATGGACAAGCCGCCATAGGTACTATTTTAGCTAAATCTATTTCAATATATTCATCATAAGTAGCATCAGCATCGGCGCTAATAGGTACAAAATCAGTTTCACGTCCCATAGCACGCAGGAATTTTACTGTTTCAATGTCGCTAGGGAAGATAGAAGCAGTTGCGCCAAGCTCTGCGCCCATATTAGTAATGGTGGCACGTTCTGGTACAGATAAAGACAAGACGCCGTCACCGTAATATTCAATAACTTTGCCAACGCCACCTTTTACAGATAGTTCGCCAAGTAAATAAAGTATAATATCTTTTGCTCTTGCAAAGCCTTGTAATGAATTTTTTAGCTTCACGCCAACCACTTTCGGCATTGAAATAGTATAGCCTAATCCTGCCATAGCTAATGCAACAGAAAGTCCGCCTGCACCCATTGCGAGCATGCCAAGACCGCCGCCTGTTGGAGTGTGGCTGTCAGAGCCAAGTAGAGTTTTACCTGGTATGCCAAAATTTTCTATATGTAATTGATGGCAAATGCCTGTGCCAGCAGGAGAAAATACAGCGCCAAATTTTTCTGCACTTGTTTGTAAAAACCTGTGGTCATCAGGGTTTTTAAAGCCCATTTGAATGGTATTATGGTCAACATAAGAAAGGGATAATTCTGTCTTTACTTTTTCAAGTCCTAATGCTTCAAATTGCAACCAAGCCATTGTGCCAGTTGCGTCTTGGGTGAGTGTTTGGTCAATTTTTATATTGATTTCTTCACCGCTAGGAATTTCTTTAATATTCATGTCAGCAAGTAAGTGTTGCTGTAAGATTTTCTGCGTTAAATTCATACAAACTCCGCTAAAATAAAGTCAATGAATCCTACTATTATATGGGCTGGACGTCAACTTTTATTTATATAGATTTTGGTGCATTCGCACGCAAAA
>CAYJDN010000118.1:0-6275 GCA_964368925.1 uncultured Desulfovibrionaceae bacterium
CTTTTTAATTCACTTGTAGTAAACATAGAAGAAAGGGGCGCCCATATCTTGCAGTCTATTTGTCCTGTTGAATCGGCAAGTTTTACACTCCAATACATATCGCCCTTAGCTGTTTGGCCTTGTTGAGCCGAGCGCAATAAATAAACACCTTTAGGCAAATCATTATTTTCAATATTTTCTACATAGATATGCTGCATATATCTTCCTCGTAGCCCAAAAAAGTAGCTATAATCTTATTTTCTTCAAAGACTGTATAAGAAAGATGTCGCATGGTCAAGACAAAGAAAGTATACACAACTTTTATTTTTATCAAGCTTAACACGCAAGTGCTTTATTTATATTAAGCTCAATGTATATTTATAAAGTAAGCAATTAATTAATATTCGATTTTAGAAATAATTCAGCTCAATTTTAATCGCTATACGCCTAAATTTTAAGCAAAAAAAAAGACTTCACATTTATGAAAAAATTTGCTATATTTGTAAAGTTAATTAGCTATAATAAGGAATTTAAATATGTCTGATCAAAACAGCCTTATTCCAACCTACACCGAAAGCTCTACAAGTACGACTAACACATACGATGCGTCTGCTATCACCGTACTTGAAGGCCTTTCTGCTGTACGTAAACGTCCTGCCATGTATATCGGTTCCACTGACGTGCGTGGACTTCATCACTTAGTATATGAAGTAGTAGATAACTCAATAGATGAAGCTATGGCTGGTTACTGTAGCAAGATTGAAGTCACACTACATTTAGATAATTCTGTTACCGTGCGAGATAATGGACGTGGTATCCCTGTTGATATCCACCCCAAAGAAGGCGTCCCTGCTGTGCAAGTTGTTATGACCAAATTGCATGCTGGTGGTAAGTTTGATAATAATGCCTATAAAGTTTCTGGCGGTCTTCATGGTGTGGGTGTTTCTTGCGTAAACGCTCTCTCAGAATGGCTTATTGTAACTGTGCGTAAAAATGGCCAGCGCTACCGTCAAAAATACGAAAGAGGAACTCCAGTCACTCAACTTGAAATGATTGGTGAAATTGATTCACACGGAACAAGCGTACACTTCCTCCCCGATGACACCATTTTTGAAAGCTCAGAATTTTCTTATGAAACCTTACGTAAACGTTTTGAAGAATTAGCCTATCTTAACAAAGGCTTAGAAATCGAATGTAATGACGAACGTACTGGCGAAAAACATGTTTTCAAAGCTGATGGCGGCATTCTCCAATTCGTAAAAGATTTGAATACAAACGCTATGGGCGTGCATACTATTGTTTCTGGCGAAGGCGTAGAACAAAATTGCACAATTGAATTTGCGCTTCAATATAATGCAAGCTATCAAGAAAACACACTTACTTTTGCTAATAACATACGCACAAAAGAAGGCGGCACTCACTTAGCTGGTTTCAAAACTGCGCTCACAAGAGCCATCAACGCCTATATCAAATCTCAACCTGACCTTACAAAGAAAATTAAAGGCGGCGCATTATCTGGTGATGATGTGCGTGAAGGTCTTACAGCTGTACTATCAGTAAAGCTACCACAGCCACAATTTGAAGGGCAAACAAAAACAAAGCTCGGCAATAGTGAAATGGCTGGTATTGTATCAGGTGTTGTTTATCAAGCATTAGATATTTATTTCCAAGAAAATCCAAAAGAAGCCCGTATTATTATTGATAAAGCTCTTGATGCTGCTCACGCTCGTGAAGCGGCTAGAAAAGCAAAAGAATTAGTGCGTAGAAAAGGCTCACTCACTGATAATGCACTCCCAGGAAAATTAGCAGACTGTCAATCAAAAGATCCGACAGAATGTGAAGTTTTTATTGTTGAGGGTGATTCTGCGGGTGGTTCAGCAAAGCAAGGGCGTAATCCTAAAATTCAAGCAATCTTGCCTTTGCGTGGTAAAATTCTTAACGTAGAAAGAACACGTTTTGACAAAATGCTAGCAAACAAAGAAATCAGAGCTATGATTACTGCTATGGGCGCAGGCATTGGCGATGAAGACACAGATTACAGCAAATTACGCTACCATAAAGTTGTTATTATGACAGATGCTGACGTCGACGGCGCTCACATTCGTACTTTATTGCTCACTTTCTTCTTCCGTAATTTCAAAGAGCTTATCACTCGTGGTCATCTCTTTGTTGCTCAACCTCCACTCTACGGCATTAGAAAATCAGGCAGTGAAAAATTCTTAAAAGACGATAATGAATTGAATGAATTTTTGCTTGCTCGTTTAGAAGAGAATTTAAAAGTGCGCACAGTAAAGGGCACTATGCTAGAAAGCGCAATTTTTGCTAATCTTATTCGCCGTATTGACGAATTAAAACAAAAGCAAAAAGACGCTGAAAATAATGCTATTTCCTCTATTCTTTTCTATGGAATTGTTTCTTATGGAGATGATAGCTTTATTCAAGAAAATGCTCTTATTACTGATGCTCTACCAGAAGCCTTTATCGAAAAATTCAAAAATCTTAACTACACAACAGTTATTGAGAAAGAAATTGACGAAGATAAAGAAAGAACTTTCATCATGTTTGAAGACAAGGGCGGACGCAGAACAAGACTCCCACTTGAATTTTTCACTTCACGTCTTGTGCGTTCAGCACGTCAAGTCATGGAAGCCATACATAGTGAATGTGATTTAGCACTCGAAGACGACTTCAAAGTAACATTAGTAAATAAAGATAATGAAACAGAAATAAATAGCATTTCAGATTTACGTGAAAGCGCCTACGCAGACGCACGTAAAGGTTTTCAAATTCAGCGTTATAAAGGTTTGGGTGAAATGAATCCTGAGCAATTATGGACAACGACTATGAACCCTGAGAATCGAGTGCTATTACGTGTTAACATTGAAGATGCCGAAGAAGCTTCCGACGCTTTTGAAGAACTCATGGGCGATAAAGTTGAAGCTCGCCGTGAATTTATTATTAGAAACGCACTTAGCGTGCAAGAGCTTGATATATAGCGAGGCTAATAAATGTCAGACGATAAAAAAGACGCAATAATTGAAAGCGAAATTCAAAAAGAAGAATTTCCTTTAATTAACATTGAAAAAGAATTACGTACTTCCTATTTAGAATATTCACTTTCTGTTATTGTAGGGCGTGCTATTCCTGATGCTCGTGATGGCTTAAAGCCAGTGCATAGACGTATTATGTTTGCACAGCACCAAATAGGCAACTACTATAACAGACCGCATAAGAAATCTGCAAGAATTGTCGGTGACGTAATCGGTAAATACCACCCACACGGTGACTCTGCTGTATACGACGCCTTAGTAAGACTTGCGCAAGATTTCTCTATGAGAGATCCACTCCAAGACGGACAAGGTAACTTCGGTTCTCTTGATGGTGACTCAGCGGCGGCGATGCGTTATACTGAAATCCGTATGTCAAAATTGGCTGGCGAATTTCTGCACGATATTGAAAAAGAAACTGTAGACTTTAGACCAAACTATGATGGCTCTGAACATGAGCCAAGTGTATTGCCTTCAAAAGTACCAAACTTATTATTAAACGGTACTTCTGGTATTGCTGTTGGTATGGCTACAAATATTCCACCGCATAACCTCAATGAATTATGCAAAGCATTACTCCTACTTATAGACAATAGAGATACCACTATTCAAGATTTGATGGACGTTGTGCATGGGCCTGATTTCCCTACAGGCGCTTTTGCCTATGTTGGGCAAGGCTTAGTCGACGCCTACACTAAGGGGCGTGGCTCAATTAAAATGCGTGGACGTGTAGAAATTGAAGAGCATAAAAAAGGCGCAACTTCTATTGTCATTAAAGAAATTCCTTATGCGCTCAACAAAGCTTCTTTAGTAGAAAAAATCGCTGCTCTTGTAAACGAGAAAAAGCTTGAAGGTATTTCTGACGTTCGTGATGAATCTGATAGAAAAGGCATACGCATAGTTTTAGATCTCAAGCGTGGTACTATTCCTGATTTAATCATCAATTCACTCTATAAATTCACTCCACTTGAATCTTCATTCAGCATTAATATGGTTGCTGTTGTTGATAATAAACCACAAACATTGAACTTAAAATCAGCTCTTGTTTGCTTCTTAGACCATAGACGTGAAGTGGTTATACGCCGTACTCGCTACGATCTAGGTAAGGCAGAAGCTAGGGCGCATATTTTACAAGGCTTATTAATCGCCTTAGATAATATTGACGAAGTTGTAGCTCTTATCCGTGCTTCACAAACTGCAGAAGAAGCACGCCATGGACTTATGGAACGCTTCTCACTCTCAGAAGAACAAGCAAAAGCTATTCTTGCTATGCGTTTACAATCGCTTACGGGCTTAGAAAAAAATAAACTCGTAAAAGAACTCGAAGAATTGCAAGAGCTTATCAAATATCTTATTTCAATTTTAGAAAATTCAGAAATTTTAAGTAATGTATTACGTGAAGAAACCTTGCTTATTCAGCAAGAATATTCTACTCCACGTAGAACAGAAATAATCAAAGAAGCATTAACTAATATAGAAATCGAAGATTTACTCCCAGATGATGATGTGGTCATCACTCTTTCAAGACGTGGCTACATCAAGCGTACTATGCTTTCAACCTATCAACAGCAAAAGCGTGGTGGTAAAGGCATAGCTGGCCTAAATACTGGCGAAGATGATTATGTACAAGAATTCATCACAACTACAAATCATCAATATTTATGCTTGTTTACAAACACTGGCCGTATGTTCAAGCTTAAAGTTCATCAAGTGCCAGAAGGTTCACGTATAGCAAAAGGCACGCATATAGCAAACCTCTTGCCTATGGAAAAAGATGAGTTTATCGCTACTGCACTCACTGTAAGAAGTTTTGCAGAAGATAAATCTTTCTTATTTGCAACAAAGCAAGGTATGGTAAAACGTTCATCGGCTGACCTTTATGCTAAAGCTCGCCGTAGCGGTATTCTTGCTGTTACCCTACGTGAAGACGATGAGCTCATCACTGTTTCAGAAATTCACGAAGACGATCACATAGTGTTAGCGACTTCTCGTGGTATGTCTATTCGCTTCTCATGCAAAGACATAAGAAGCCTTGGCAGAACCGCTAGTGGTGTACGTGGTATGCGCTTACGCAATGGCGACATTGTTGTTTCTTGCCTCATCTTCAATGAGAATGACCAAAGCACAGAAGTTATGTCAGTTTCTGCTCTTGGCTACGGAAAGAGAACAAAACTAGACCTTTATCCATTACAATCTCGTGGTGGTGTTGGTGTTATCAACTTCAAGATTTCACCAAAAACTGGTAATGTTATCGGTTGCATGCCTGTTTCTGACCAGCATTCACTTGTACTTCTTACTTCTATGAATAAGATTATTCGCCTTGGAGTTGAAGAAATTCGCTCTGCTGGGCGTGCTACTATGGGTGTACGTTTAGTAAAACTTGACGAAGATGCAAAAGTTGTCGGCTTTGATACTGTATTAGAAAAACCAGAAGAGCTTGAAGACTTAGAAAATGCACAAGATCAAGCAACACAAGCAAATCAGCCAAAAGAAGTTGCAAAGAACGAAAATACTGAAAGTGCAAACGACAGTGTAGAAGCAAGTACAGAAGAAACAGAAAATAAAGACATTCCTACAGAATAATCTTTCAGGAGAATATATATGCGACGAGTATTATCCGTCTTAGTAGAAAACGAACCTGGTGTTTTATCACGAGTTGCAAGCTTGTTCAGCGGTAGAGGTTTCAACATTGAATCTCTTAATGTTGCGCCCACATCTGAAGAAAATGTTTCTCACATGACAATAACAACCCACGGCGAAGAACAAATAATAGAACAAATTATCAAGCAATTACGAAAACTTGTGACAGTAATCAAAGTTGTTGACTTCAAAGATTTCGTGAGCGTAGAACGTGAAATGATGCTTGTTAGAGTGAATGCAGAAGAATCTAAGCGTGGAGAAATCTTACGTGTTATCGAGATTTTCCGCTGTAAAGTTATAGACATATCTATAAATGAACTCACATTTGAAGCAACTGGCACGCATGACAAACTCGAAGCCATACTAAACTTGCTCACCCGCTTTGGAATAAAAGAAATAGCAAGAACTGGTACTGTTGCACTCAAACGATCTATGCAAAAAGATCACTAGATAATATAGGGGAGTTTTTTTGGGGGAGGGAAATCAGGATTTAAAGATAATCCTATGCTCGAGGGCATTTTTTTTATATCTCAAGTGTGCAATTGCACAAAACTCTTTAGCGAACAAGCAAAAACGACGTTTTTTGCGCAGTGAGGATTTTGTGGCGAA
>CAYJDN010000119.1:0-5938 GCA_964368925.1 uncultured Desulfovibrionaceae bacterium
AAATAAAAATAATTTATTTATTGGTCCTGCCCCCCCCCCCCCCCAAAAAACTAAAAACCCAAAAGTTTTGGTTTTCCTTTCCCCCAAATTTCCTTTTTTTCAACTGCTTTATTTATCCCATTTGAGTTTTATGGCTTTTTTTGGACAATTTATGTAACAGTCGCCGCATTCATCGCAGTGATATTTATTGATGCTGTACTTGCTATTTTCTTCGGTGATTGCCTTGAATGAGCATTTTTTCATACAAATTCCGCAACTTATACATTTTTCATCATCAATACTTAGGCCAGAATAGCGAATTTCTGCTTCATTGTAGGCGAAATAGATTCTTGTTAATTTGTGTTTTGTTTTGATCATTTCGAAGTCGTAGTCGAAGATATCGCCACGCCCGCTTGAAATGCAGAACACGACCATAGCTTTGTATTTTTCCTGATCTTTGATACACATGTTAAAGATGGGATTATTTTTTTCTTTTAGTTCTTCTATGGAAACTTCTTTGACTTTACCTGTCATTCTGATGGCGTAACCGCTGTCAAAGACGGGTAAGCCGTCATCTGTGTGTTCTACTTGTGTATTTGCGGCTAGGCCGCCAAGGGCTATATGCCCGTTTTCTTTGAGATGCTTATAGAAAGATTTTGTGAACATAGTCATGAAGTAAATACCATCTTCGTCGTAACCACGCAGGTGAGCGATTCTGGTTTCTGGTTCGTTGAATTCGTTTACAGTTGCAAATGTTAAACAACCAATGGCTTCAAATTTCTTATAAATTGTTGCAATATCTCTAATTTCCATGTTAATACTCCACTTTCTTTTATTGAAATGATGAGAAAAAAAAATAGTTCTATATCAAACTATCTCTTTTTTATTGATTAGTCAACACTAACTTTTTCTTGTGAATGAGATAATAATAAGAGTCAAAATAGATATTTTTGCTTGAAAATGGAGCATACTGTTGACAAGTATTGAATAATAATTTAGAAAAAGGTATTATTCACTCTAAAAAGTATTTTTGTGTTAATGCTTTTTGCTTGTTGGTTGGGGGGGATAAAGTTTTCTATTTTTGATATTAATCAAGGGACATACCTTAGTTTTGATAACAAAAAGAGAAGAGCTTTTGACATGGATTTATACTAGGGTGTGTTTCTAAATTAAGAGCTTTTGCATTTTTGAGAAGGGCAAATTTTATTCAAAAATGAAATTTTGGCTTTATGAGCAAAAATAAATGAATAATTTAGCAATATCCCCTAATGTTTTATTAGATTAGGACGAATAATACTACGTGTGCTTAGGGAGTGTAACCAAGCATTGTGTACATATTTTTCACATAATGAGGAGAAAAAAAGATGGCTTTAACAAAAAGAAATAAGCTAAGACTATCGGTATTGTTGGCATTTATCTTTTGCTTTGTAGCAATTTTAGCATTTAGCATATATTTTTATACTGGCTTGCCAGCCACTAGAGATCTTGGCATCTTGATGGGTGGGGTTGCTTCGGCTTTTACTAATATAATGATAGTTGTTTATCTGTTTATGTCTCTTCTATGCACAGTTACATATATATTAGTTAATAATTATGTCCGTCCTATCAGAGAATTGGACAATTACATGGAAACAACCAGTCTTTACGATTTACCATCAGCTCCGAAAACAGGTAAGGCAGTAAAACATGATTTAGATGAAATTGCTAAACATTTCATTGAATTGCATAAAACGGCTAGAGAAGACCATATGTATTTCTTGAAAGTTTTAGATTCGCTTCCAATGAGTATTTCCATTACTGATATGGATATGCGTTGGTATTTTGTGAATAAAACAGGGCTTCAAGCTATGGGTAAAACATTAGACGAAGTTTTAGGCAAACATTGCTCAGAGAAACAAGGTTCAGTATGTAATACTCCTGATTGCGGTATTCGTGCTTTAGAGCGTGGCGAAAAGCGTACAAGAGTAGTGCTTCCTAATGGCCGTATTCAACAAACAAATTTAGAATATATTTATGATGACAATAATAAGCCAGTAGGACATATTGAAATTAGTACTGATATTACTGATGCAGAAAAAGAAACTGCGGCTCAAGCAGAATCTCGCATGCAGGCTATGAATGACTTAGCAAAGAATATTGAAGATGTTATGGCTGAATTGAAGGGTGATGCTAAATCTTTAGATGACATTATGCTACAAGCAAATGATAATTCACAATTTACAGCCAAAAGTATGTCAGAAGCGTCAAATGCTATGGAACAAATCACAGTTGCGATTCGTGAAGTTGCTAATAATGCGAGTGAAACAGCGCATGAAGCTGAAACAATGCGTGAAAGAGCGAGTCATGGACAAAAAGTTGTGCAAGGTGTGCTTGGACAAATTCAAAAAGTTGAAACAACTTCAAATGAACTTAAAGATGATATTGAAGGGCTTGCTGCACAAGCAACCAGTATTACAAGTATTTTAGAAATCATTCGTGATATAGCTGATCAAACAAACTTACTTGCACTCAATGCCGCAATTGAAGCAGCTAGAGCTGGTGAAGCAGGACGTGGATTTGCTGTTGTTGCAGATGAAGTAAGAAAGCTTGCTGAAAAAAGTATGGACGCTACTAAAGATGTTGAAACCGCTATTGTATCTATTCAAGCAGGTGCGAAAAAGAGCGTGGGCGCAGTGGAAGCAACTGTTAACATTATTCATTCTGCCACTGAACAAGCAGGACAATCTGGCGAAGCTCTAGGTGAAATTGTACAACTTACTGATGTTGCTTCTGGAAATATTATCACTATTGCTCAAGCTTCAGAAGAACAATCTGCCACAACTTCACAGGTGAATGCAACTGTTGACGAAACAAGCACGCTAGCTCTACAGCTTTCTGAAAGTGTTCAAACAGCTGCAAGAACAATTGAAAACATCAATCAACAAATCTACTTACTCAATGATTTAGTTACTGAGCTTAAAGAAAGCAAGTAAAGATAGAATATCATAAAAAAAGAAGCGATTTCCTTAGAAGTCGCTTTTTTTTATGAGATTTTATAAATGTAAGTTTTTATAATGTAGATAGGTGCTTATTTTTTCAAAAAAGAGGGTGATTAAAACTAAGGTAATTGCACCTAGAGCGGTTGGTAGTAAAACATAGAAATAACCTAGGTTCTTTATTGCTTCGCCTCCAATAACGGCAATAAGCGCTGTTGCGCCTCCTGGTGGGTGCATGGAATTTGTTAGATACATAATTGCAATAGCACTTGAAACGGCAAAGGCCGAGGCAAAAACAGTATGACTGCCAAAGAGTTTTGCGCAAGTCACACCAATAATAGCTGAAAGAATATGCCCTACTAGAACATTGTAAGGGCGTGCAAAAGGGCTATGCGAAACACCAAAAACAAGCACTATTGATGCACCAAAAGGAGCAATAATAAGAGTTTGGCTGGTGTTTAGTTTGAAAATATCGTCTAAAGCGGCAAGACAAAGCATAACAAATGCACTTTGAAGCCAAATTTTTAGCGCAAAGCGTCCTCTGCGTTTATAGGCTCTTGTATAGGCCTTTTTACTGTGTTTTTTTCTTATTGCCATTTTTTTATTTCCAATTTTAGTTCATTATTGGGTCTTTCTATGTTTGTTTTTAATTTTTTTGTCTATAACATTTTATTAGAATGTGTTTATAGGCTATGTTTCTAAATAACAGTAGATAGCTTATAGCATATTGTTCAAAAAGCAAATGAGTTATATCACAAAAATTAATTTGAAACACATTCTAAAAGATAAATGAAAGAAAAGGCGCAATTGAAGAAATTATTTTTCTCAACTGCGCCATATATTTATGTATAGTTTTGAATTATTTTACTAAATCTTTTCTATATCCACGTATACGCAAGGCTTGTAAATTGATAAAGCCTTCAGCGTCGTGATGATTGTAAGTAGCACATTCTTCAAAAGTAGCTAAATCGTGGCAATAGAGCGAATGTGGAGAGAAGCGCCCAACTGGATATGCAACGCCTTTATAGAGCTTTAATCTTACAGAACCAGTCACTTTTTCTTGTGTCTTGTCAATAAGAGCTTGCATAGCTTCACGTTCAGGTGAGAACCAGAAGCCATTGTATATAGCGGTTGCATAGCGTGGAAGAATGAGATCACGAACAGCAAGAGCTTCACGATCTAAGCAAATGCCTTCAAGATCTTGGTGCGCAACGTGTAGAATTGTGCCGCCTGGAGTTTCGTATACTCCACGAGATTTCATGCCCACAAAACGGTTTTCAACCATGTCAAGACGGCCAATACCGTGCTTTGCGCCTAATTCATTAAGTTTTTCAACAATTTGCGCAGGGCTTAATTTAATGTCGTTGATGGCAACAGCATCGCCTTGTTCAAAATCAATAGTGATATATTCAGGAGTGTCAGGCGCTTGCTCAACAGGAACAGCCATCACATGTGAAAGAGGCAATGCTTCTTCCCAAGGATCTTCCAATTCGCCGCCCTCAAAAGAGCAATGCAACATATTTCTATCCATACTGTAATGCTTTGCGCCAGAAGAAATTGGAATATTATGCTTTTGGGCAAATTCGTTTAATGCCGTACGTGACATTAAATCCCACTCACGCCAAGGAGCAATAACTTTCAATTCAGGCGCAAGAGCTGCAACACCAAGTTCAAAACGCACTTGATCATTACCTTTACCAGTAGCACCATGTGAAATAGCATCAGCATTTTCAGCCTTAGCAATTTCTACTAATTTTTTTGCAATGAGTGGACGAGCAATAGAAGTACCAAGTAAATATCTGCCCTCATAAAGAGCATTTGAACGCATCATAGGAAATATGAAATCTTTAGCAAATTCTTCTTTTAAATCAGAAACATAGGCTTTAGTAGCACCCGTTGCAAGAGCCTTAGGTTCAACGCCGTCTAAGTCGTCGCCTTGTCCTAAATCTGCTGTGAAAGTAACAACCTCACAATTATAGGTTTCCATAAGCCATTTAAGAATGACAGAAGTATCAAGTCCGCCAGAATAAGCTAAGACAACTTTATTTATTTTTTTGCTCATTTTTAATCCTTTCTATTCTTCAAAATTGATTATTTAGTTAAGAAAAAAGCTACTGTTGCTAAGCGTGTATTGTATATTGCTTTAGCAAACAATTCTTCATTAATAGGTGTTGATTTAACTTCAGGTACAAGCGAAACAATTTGCATTCTATTTTCAAAATTTTTGCGTACTGCTTCAAAAGTGTATGGATGTGATTGTGGTTTTAATCCTGTAGCATCTTTATAGGTCCATGGAGTGATGTAAAGCACATCAGCTTCATCGTGTAAGAAAGCAGGTTCGTGTGTGAGGAAAATTTTAGAACCTGCGCCCATAGCGAAATCTAATAATTCTTTATGCGGCAAGTAGCGAGTCACAAATTCAGGATTATTTTCAAATGCAAAACCATAGTAAGAATTAGTGCAAATTGAGGCATCTAAGAAAGTTGCTGGAATATCGCTTGAATCTATGCCAGCATCGCCCATCCAATTTATTGAAATATCATAAAGTGGTTTATCATTTTGAACAGATAAATAAACAAGATTTGTGAGCATGGAAATTGCAAAATGTGATTCAAAATTATTTTTATTTGCATCTATAATGATCGCAAAACATTTGTTTTCTTGTAATTCAGCAGCAAGACTCTTATAAGCTTCATCAATGACAACAATGTCTTCGTGTTGAAGGTCTAAAATGTCGTGTCTTAGAGCAAATTCGAGTGATAATTGCGCCGCTATTTTTGTATAGACATTAATATTGGCTTTTGTATAGTCATTATCGCATTCAGCAGGAACAATATATAGTAGTCTTTTTGCTGTATGAGAAATTGCTTCAAATTGCTTTGTGTTATTTGAAAGGGCTATAGCCTCAGCAAGTATGCTTTTAGCGCCTTGACAACCTTGGTCTCTAAATTGTATAAGTTTGTTCATGAATCACCAATTAATGT
>CAYJDN010000119.1:5948-6227 GCA_964368925.1 uncultured Desulfovibrionaceae bacterium
CTGATAGAAAATATAGACAGGCTTCATTAAAGCTTGAAAAAGAACAACAAATCTTTCTTCAAATTGAGGAAAGCGATTTGCTTATTCTTATTACTTCTGCCATAGCAAAAGAAAAGGCATTAGACTTTTTTTTAGGAAAACTTCAAGAATTACGAAGAGATATTGAAAGTTATGCTATAAAAAATAAAGCCTTTGTCACCAGCCTTGTACCTTTAGAATATGAAGAGAATAATTCTTTGTCGTCTATAATTTCACCTGTAATTTCACCTATAATTCCAC
>CAYJDN010000120.1:0-6226 GCA_964368925.1 uncultured Desulfovibrionaceae bacterium
CATCATTAGCCTCAACTGTACCAAAACCTGCTTCTTCAAAAAGTGATTTCGTTAATGTAAAAAATTGCGTTTTCATAAAAATTTCCTTTGGTATTTTGTATACAATCTATCATTGGCATTTTTGATTGTCAAGTAAGCGTCTTTGAAATAAAGTCAGCAAATCCATAAATCTCTGTGCTATGGTTTAGGTTAAAAATTCTAATAGCAAATAAAACAGTACCAGAACAGCTATGATTGTCCTTTATGGCTAAGCAAAAGTCAATCATGGCTGTTTTTGTAGTATAACTATACTTCATTGATAATTCATGGCAAACAGCCTGAAAGCAATTACTTTTATGTCGCCTTACAGTGTCAGCCTTAGTTATTTCAAAACAAGTTCTCTAAATAAAAGCTACTTAAATTATTATTTTGAGTGCTTTGTATAGCGGTATTCTTTTTTCAAATTCAAGCAAGGCTTTTTCGATATGTTCACGTAATTCATTATCTTTGAGTGTATTTTGCTCAATGTTTATTGAAATGTCTTTTCCTTGAAGATATTCGATGCTGTGTTTTACGATGTCAGCGCTTTGTGTGTGTCCTGAATTATAAATAAAAGCAAATAATTGCATTTCAGTTGTAATTTGTATGCCACTTCCTATTGTTGGGGAAGCTATATGCAGAGCTTGGTTAGTTTGCAGGCTGTTTTCTAGAATATGTGCATTGAGTTTTAGGCATTGCTCTTGTAATTTTTGAGAAATTTCTTCTGTGTGTTCTGGCGCAGGGTGAATGACGCCTGCTCCGAGGAGAACTGATAAAACTTCAGTTAATTGCTGATTGCCTTTATATATGTCAATTTCTGAAATAGATTTTACGCTTTTGGGGCTAAAATTGTCAGATGCTAAAAATTCAAGAATCGGCTTATAGAGTTCTTCTTTGCATGATACTTCTGATGTTGGGATAGCAACTTTGTATGTAAATTCATGTGGTTGACAAAGAAGGACGAATTTCATTGCGTGCAAGCGTTCAATTGCTGTTTTATGATCTAATATATTGTATCCTTTTGCGAATATATCACAACGAAACTGAGTGTTGAAAGTATAATCTCTAATGGTTTCGATCAAATCAACATCTTTGATGTTTAGCATTAAATTTCTAATATTTTCAGGCAATGAATGTGGAAGAGCTGATAAAATTCTTGCAGAGGAAAGATAAAAACATTTTGCTTTTTTCATGGCTTGAGCAACGTCTTTAAAATAAAACGATGTCCAATTGCTGTTCATATATTCGTGCACTAAGTATTGGGGATTGAGTTGCTCAAGATTGTCAAATCTATCTTTTATTGCAGGGTTTGCTTCAAAAAAGAGAGAACCATTTGATTTTAATGCTTTTAAAAAGTCGTAAGAAGCTTGAAGTTTTTCTACGCTTGATAGGCTTGGATTGGTGTATGAGGAAGAGTATGACATGAAAAAATCACGCACTGGGTGAAAGTTTGCTGTGCCTGGTAATGCATTATAGCTCGCATAAACAATACCATTGATTTTCAAGCTGTGAGAAATTATTTTTAGGATTTGCTCTCTGTTTTCTTCACTTATCCATGACCAAATGCCATGAAGCACGATAATGTCGAAATCGGGCAAAAGTCCCTTTTCGCTTTTGTTTGCGAGTTCTTCAAAACTGTCGCAAAGAACATGTGCCTTTGTGTTCGATTTATTAAGGCTTTTTTGAGCGATAGTTGCGTGGGTCGGGTTGAAGTCAGTTCCCCAAAAGTCGCCAGTGTTTGATGCCGCATGTATGCAAAATGAATTGCCTTGTCCAAAACCTAATTCAAGATAGCGTAAGGGTTCATTTTCGTCTCTTTCAGGAAGATCGCATCGTTTTAAAAGTAATATGGCTCTTAAAAAAGAGGGGGTAAGTTCTTTATAAAATCCTGCGTTGTATGGAACGTCAAAGACATATCCATTTTTTTGATCCATATAATTCTCATTCATATACTCACCTCAATTCTAAATTTAAATTAATCTTAGCGGATTTTTGTCGCTATCTTATAAGTGTAATAAAGTAAACTTGGAATAATATCAAGAATAATTTCTAAAACATCATTTTGTATGTGTTCTAACTATTTGTAATTTCCTTAATAAAGAAAAAATTACTTTGTTTAGAGTGTGTTTTAGAGCATTTTTCAAAAGTATTGCGAAAACTGCTCTAAAATGAAGAGATATTTTCTTGAAAAACAAAATTAACTTGCAATTTATGAAGAATGAATATACATTCAATTTCCCAATTGCTTTCAGTGGTTTTTCAATATGATTTAAAATTTACCACAAATTGAAAATCAATTTTTGAGAAATATTAACACATAAAAAGACAAGAGAAATAGTATTTCTCTTTTTTTATTATCGGGATGTAGCGCAGCTTGGTAGCGCACTCGTCTGGGGGGCGAGTGGTCGTGGGTTCAAATCCCGCCATCCCGACCATTTAACAAAATTAAAAGTCTCATAATGTCCGTAAAACATTGTGAGACTTTACTTTTTTGTGTAAAGTTATAGGCGATGTTGCGCTCAGAGACGCTCGTGTAAAGGATATAATGCTATTATGGTCGCAAGATGAGAACATATGGCTAAAAAGAACTGCAATTGAGCATCAATTCAATTTGAAAGAAAAAACTGATACTGTCTTGCTTTGCCAAGTTCTTATTAATTCTTTTGGTAGTAAAGAATTTTTTACAAATAAAGCAATCGCTTGGGCATTGCGTGATTATTCAAAGACAAATGCAAAATGGGTTTTGGATTTTATTGAAAATCATAAAAATGAAATGGACGCTTTAAGCATTAAAGAAGCGAGTAAGTACATAATATAAACATATAATATAAAACATAAAGTATGGAGAATGATGAAAATTGGCATGCTTACTTTTAGAAAACAGCCAGTTAAAACACAGCCCACTAAAAAGAAAATAATAGAGAATTATTTTTATAGGCACATGCTTTTATTATACATTCTTTTGCCTTGTATAAATTGCAAGATATCTAGGCATTGACACAGTTATAAAGATGTTTTATTTTAATATATTGAATGCTTAACAAAAGAAGTATTGTTTTTAATTGCCTAATTAATTTACTTAAAGGATAAATGTATGTTAAAAAAATTATTTAAAAAAAATGCTGAGCCAAATTTTGATGAGAGTGAAGACAAGGTCACATTTCGTGATATAGTACTTGTTTTTATTACGCAAATTTTACTTGCCGCTTTCATTGTTTTTTCAGTTTGGGGAACACAGAAGCTTTACACAAGCATAGACACCGTTGTTTTTCCTGAGCCATACGCAATTACAGCTACTGCTGAATCAAGTGAAAATGAAAAAGGCATAGCTTTATTGAATGCTATTTCTAATCAGATGCAATTTGAGTTGAATTCAACATTTGGTTGGTCTGCAAACGACATTATTTTCAATAAATTTATACTTGATAATAGAGCTTATCGTCAATATGGCGTTTATAATGCGACAAAAACTCTTATCGATTTTTATTCTACTGATGTAGCGAAATTAGGTAATAGTGATAAAGAAAACGATAACTTATATTCAGCTAGAATGAATCATTTTGCGCTTAGTCCTTCACGTTGGGGCTTTTTATTCATTCCATCAGCAGAATCTAGTTATAAGAAAGGTTTAGAAAGTTTTGCTAAATATGAGGCTGAATTAGCTGCTGGCGAAGCGGTGTATAATCTCAGAAATGACGATGTGTATAATGCTTTTGAACTCATGTTGGGCGATAAAATGCTTGGTCATGCTATTGGTTTGTTGCAAAATTCACGCAGTGAAAACTTTGCAGCTGTAGATAATAATATCTATGAAGTGCAGGGCATGGTGCTTGTTCTTAGAGATTTCTTTAATGCTATATACACTTTATATCCTGATATGGTTGACAAAAACAATCAACAGAATTACGAAAATGCTATGTACTATCTTGATCAGATTTGCGAATTTGATCCATTACTCGTGACAAAAACATTTAATTCTTCTGAACTTATTATTTCTTATTTACTCTTTGCTCGTAATCGCATTGAAGATATTAAGGAAAGTATTAGAATTTAGTTTCTTAGGCTTACTTTTGGATTATAAAAAGAGCTTTCTGTGTTTTGTTGTTAAATTTTCTTTTTCTTCTGATTTTTCAAAGCTTTACAGCTTAATGGCGGGAAATGAAAATTATATTAATGACAGAATTTAGAAAGCTTTTTTTATAAAAGGGCATTGACGCTTTGCCTTGCTTAGCCCTCCTAGAATGATAAAATTTTTTGATAGTTATTTTATAAGCACGGGACGCAAAATAAGCTGAATATTTTTTATTTACAAAGTGTTTGTTATATGTTATCACTTGAATAAGGAGAATGTTATGACTTTTGAAAGAGCAAGAACAAGTGAACAAATTCAAGCAAGGATTGACGAAATAATTCAAATTTCCATTGAGATATTCGAAAAAGACGGTATTGATAAATTGAATTTTTTTGAGATTGCTAAAAAAACGAAATTTACAAGACCCACAATTTATAAATATTTCAAGACGAAAGAAGAGATAATGCTACAATTAATTGTGCATTATATGAAGAATTATGCCTCGTATTTAGAAACTTTTTTCAATGAAGACAGAATCTATACAAACGAGGAAATTGCAGAAACTATAACGCAGGCATTTTGTAGAGCGCCGCATTTCATGGAATTGTATACGCATCTATACACTGTGATAGAAAAACACGTGTCAATTCAGGCTTTTGCTCAATATCAAGCTGAAATTATTTATTCACATAGACATCTTTTGCAAGTGATAAAAAAATCTACAAAATGCACATCAGAAGCGAAGATTAGAGAATTTCTTCTTATGTCTTTATCGCTTGCTATAGGGCTTTATCCTATGTGTTTTGTGAGTGATAAAAAAAGGCAAGCTATTTTAGAGTCAAATACTGGTTACGAAATACCCGATTTTACTGTGATTTACAAAAATGTTGTTTTTACGCAATTAAACGCTTTACACTCAACCGATTAGGATTTTGCAAAGAAATTGACCTATCAGTAGATGATAAAATAAATGACAAACTTTATGTAATTCCATAAGGTTTGTCATTTTTTTGCGCTCAGCTTTTTTTAATGCTCAGTTTTTTTTACATTCAGCCTTTTTTACGCCAATTTTTTTGTGTTAGTGTTTTTCTTTTTTACTGCGCCTTTATCAATCAATTCAGGCATTGCATTACCTGCTATTGCCCAAAAATAAAGACTCGCCACCGAGGCATAAGGGCTATATCGCTTGTGATATTTCGCAAAAAGCTCTTTTGTTATTTCTTTGTGTCCATAGAGCATGCGCATGCCCTTAAGAATTGCTAAATCGCCATAGCTCAGTATATTACGTCTTTGCATAGAGAAAATCATAATCATTTCAGCAGTCCAAACACCTATACCATTTAAAGCAGAAAGTTCTTTTATGACTTCATCATCTGAAAGATTGACTAAATTTTCTATATCAAAACTTTTATCCAACACTTTTTCAGAAACGGATTTAATATAATCTACTTTCCTATAGCTTATGCCAATAGATTGCAAATCGTCGTCACTAAGCGCTAAAATTGCTTGAGGATTTACATTATTTTTAAGCTTTGCCTTTAGCCTTTCCCAAATAGTCTTATGGGCAACAGTTGAAATTTGCTGGCCAATAATACTATTTATGAGCGCTGAGAAAACATCATCGATAACAGCTCTATCAATTTTCCCAATAGTTTCTATGGCATAAGCAAGTTTCTTGTCTTTTTTCTTGAGATACTCAATTTCATTATCGTGATAAATAAAATACATAAGGCTTACTTAGCTATTTTTATTTTCAGTTGGAATGCCCGCTAATGCACCGAGCTGGCCTTTGAATATTACTTCTGTAGCTTTTGCATCGGCTAAATCTCCTAAATCCATGAGGCTTTCTAGGAACTCTAACATTTCACCACGACGTGACTCAACGGAATATTCAAAATCTTCTGCAAAATTATCTTCAATATAGCTTTTTATACGTTCTACAGCTTTTTTATCTAACATTTTTTTTCCTTTTTTTCTTGTTATTTTGATAGTTTACAACTTCGTAAGAAAAATATAGCTTAATTTGCAAAAAAAGTCTTGCTTTTTTTTTCAATGTGCTATAGAAAACATCTACACAATGTGTGTGCCGCGGTAGCTCAGTAGGTAGAGCAGAGGACTGAAAATCCTCGTGTCGGC
>CAYJDN010000121.1:0-6200 GCA_964368925.1 uncultured Desulfovibrionaceae bacterium
AACAATCAAGGAAAATATTATGGAATCTACTTTTTACCCTTATGTCATCGCCTTTTCATGGATAGGCTTCTTTCTTTTAGTCGGCACATTCCTAAGGGCAAGAATAAAACTCTTTCAAAAAATACTCTTCCCCGCTTCCCTCATAGGTGGACTCATTGGCTTCATCGCACTAAACCTTGGACTCGTAGTACTCCCAACTTCTGAAGGAATAAAAACCATCGAGCCACAAGTATTTAGTATTAAAGTTTTCCATTTATTCGCTTTTGGATTTATAGGAATAGGGCTTTTAGAAAGTCCAAAAAAGGAAGGGGCAGCCAGTTCACTTGCTAAAGGTGGACTGTGGTTTGCCTGTATATTCAGCTTGTTATGGGGCTTACAAAGTTTAGTAGGTTATGGAGTGTTTGACTTCTTCAAAAGCTTTTTAGGCTATGATATAAATCCCGTGAATGGCTACCTCCTCGGCGTCAAAGGCGCAGGACAAGTACAAGCATACGGCATCATGTGGGAAGCAAGTCATCAAATAGCCTATGCCGTTTCAACAGCACTCGCTTTCGCCGCAATCGGTTTTTTAGTTGCTGGTATAGTAGGTGTGCCCTTTATCTTCTACGGATTAAAAAAAGGTTGGGGTTCACATCTTTCAGGCAGTCTATCAGAAGATATTATGACCGGTATAGTAAATAAAGACAATCCTATAGTATGCGCCCACGCAACCACCCATTCTTCAAATATCGACAGTTTCAGCTTTCACTTCGCATTCATGATCTTCCTCTACGGTATCGCCTACACTATCGGCGTGTTTTGGACAGCAAATATGCCACAAGAATTTGCTCCACTAGGCTTTGGACTACTCTTTATGTGGGCAACCTTTGTAGGTATGATAGCAAAAAAAATAATGAAAAAACTCAATTCTTCACATATACACGATCAAGAAAGCTTACGCCGCCTTACAGGTATCACCGTAGATTTTATGATATGCACCGTCTTCTTAGAAATTAGCGATATATCCCACATTCTTCTGCCTTTCATCACCCTTTCTATTATAAACATCATCATACTACTCACAGTCTGCATTTTCTTCGGTAGACGCACAAAAGAATATGGCTTCGAACGTATGATAACACTATTCGGAACTTGTTCTGGTACAGCCGCTTCTGGCTTACTCCTATTACGTATAGTTGATCCAAACTACAAAAGCCCCGTAGCTATAGAACTTGCCCTCATGAGCGCCTTTACCTTCCTACTCAATTTCCCATTAGGTATGGCCGCACCATTCGCTCCTATAGAATCATTCCCCTATGCCTACATCTTATTAGCATACGTCATATTAATGCCTATTAGTCTCTTTTACAAGAAATTAGTGCAAGTAAAAAGAGTGTTTTAATAGAAGTTTAGAAATGAATATGATTAGTGGTATGTGCCTTATATAAGTGATTGGTTTAATATGTAGTATTCTTGTTTTTTTGTCTCCGACGGCCAAAGGACCACTTGGCCCTTTGGAAACCCATATGAAAAATTTGCGATTTGAAAATCTAGGTGCAAGCACTAAATTTTTCAAATCGCAAATTTTTGTTATGAGTATGAAATTTCTTTATTTTGCTCGCTGTTCACGCTCTACATGATTTAATTGATGTTGACTGTTGACGGTAAGCGCACTTGTTCTTCTCTTTAAACCATGTGGGAGTGTGTAGCTTTTAAAAGGCATGGATTCCACGGGCTTTGCCCTCTGAATGACAGTGGAAAAAGGATTAATATAAGTTTAAATCCCATAAAATCCATGTCGCTAAAAGCTTTGAACTTCCACGGTATATTATAAAGAAAGATTATAAGTATAACCTAAACAGTCAAACTTCCATTGATAGCCTTAAAGCGTGTATAGAAAGTAAAAAAAAGGAATTACATACCCAACAAAAATTGGCGATTTAGAAAATCTAGTGCTTGCACGTAGATTTTCTAAATCGCCAATTTTTCATATGGGTTTCCAAAGGGGTTGCAACTCCTTTGGCCGTCGGAGACAAAAAAATAAAAAATTAATATATAAAGTCAATAATCCATATTATTAAAATTATACTACAAAAACAATACTACAATACTACTTATCAGCTATGCTCATTTTTTCTAATTCTTTTACAAATTCTTTTTTCAAATAGTTATTAATACTTGCGAGTGCTCTATTTTTCACTTCGACTTCGTTCATATGTCCTGCTCTACCGCTATGGTTGATAGTGGTGAGTGTTTTTCCGTTCATATCGTCTAGGAGTTTTCCTGTAAGAGTGTAGTTATAGAAGAGTGTATTCCCACGAGCAGGGAGTTCTTCGAGGAGCAGGTTGCAGTCGAAGATGTAGGCTGGTACGAATTGAGAATCTTCGGCAAGTGCTTTTATGCCTAATTCGTTGAAGATTTCTATAAGTTGTAGTTCAATACTGTTATTAATATCATTTTTTACTTTGACGCCTAATGTGATATCTTCCACAGCTTCTTGTGCTTCGAAGGCAATACTTGCGGGTGCTGGGCTTTGCTGTTCATATAGTCTTCTTCTGGAATTATCTACTGTAGCTAAGATAGTGAGATAATTTTCATTTTCATTAGCTAAGTCAAGTGCAGAGATATAGGCGAAATGGCTTTCAAATGTAGAGGGTTTTGCTCTTGCAATGGCTAGAAATCCATTAATTGCGTCGATATTTTTACGTAATTTATCTACATAAAAACTAGCACTTTCGTCTTTATCTAGCACGGCGAGGGCGTAGTAGTTTGCATTATCGTCGAACCATCTTTCTTTAATTCCGACACCGACTAAATTAGCTATGGTAGATGATGAAACCATAGTTTCAGTTACATCGTATTCAGCTTCCATATCAGCGCCACTGATAGAGATTGTACCACGAGATTCGCTGATGCTTTCGATGCTTTGTTGCATATAGCTTGATAAAGCTGCGAGTGCTTCATTTTGTGCATCTTGAAGAGTAGCGCCATGTCCTAAGCCTGTGATATAGTCTTTTTCAGGGTAGACAGCTTCTACACTGCTTATCCATACTGGCATGCCATTTTGCATTTGTGCTTGTGTGCTATCTTCTTTATTTGTAGTTGCGTCATTTTCGGGCGAAGGAGAAGCGCAAGCTACTGAAATGAGGGAAATGATGATTAGTAGTAAATAATTTTTCTTCATATTTAAGCTCCAAATAGTGAACATATATTATTTAAAATTCATGTCCATTAATATTATAGTAATAATTCAGATTCAATTAGATTAAGACCGTTGCCAGCTTTAATTTCTATTACATTTTTCATGTCTTTATAAATTGAATTTCCATTTGCATCAAAGTATTCGATAATGAGATTATAATTTCCAGGTTCGAGATTTATGCCCGCCACCGAAATATCACTTGGGAAAAATCTTGAAATACGTAGATCAGCTTGTTCTGACAGCACATTGAAAACCTTGAACAAACCGCCAACGATGCTACCAACAAGCGAATCAGTGGATTTAGTCACGGCTTGTTCGCTCACTTGAGCGGCAATATGCTTTCCGACAACTCTAATGACGGTTTTTGCATAGATCAATAATTGCTTTTGTTCAAAAGTGTCTTCAACAATTGCATTTACTGATTCAATTCTTTCAAGCGGTAGTGAATGGAGTAATTCATTGCTTTCTGCATCGTGAATATGAGCCGCTACGCTACCGATTATACTTTGTCTATTTTCTAATGTCGGAAATGAGAGCCTAATGGGGGTAGTACCTAGAGGAAACATTATTTCTTCGGCTACTTTTATGGCTGAAAAACCTGTAAAAACAACAAAGTTTAAGCGCCCATACCCACGAGGAATGTTAATTTCTTCTCCCAAACTTGAGGGCAAGGGGAAGTTATAAATAGTAGGCTGAATATTGTAGGCATTTGCTATGTGATTTAAATCTATCTTTGCTGAGTCTAATTCGCCATGACCACGATACATAAGCATACTTAAATAACGGGCAAAGGCTGAATCAATAAAATCTAATTTCACCCCATTATTATCGGGAGAATTGCCAATAAGTTCAGTAAATTCAACACGAGCTTCTTCTATTTGCGCTTGATATTTTATAGAAAGACCTTTAATTTTTGTATCTATACGTCTAATTTCAACAAAGGCGCTTTCGTATTGATTGAGATGTATATAGTTCAAGGCTTTGAATATATTTAGATAAACATCTTCAAAATCTTCGCCTTGATATGTAAGCATAGTATCATTTATTGCGCCTGATAAAACTACTTCTGAAATACTTGTAGCATAATTATTAAAAATCAAAGTTTCGGCAGAACTCAATTCATTATTTGAAGCAGCATAATCATCATTATAGTGATATAACAAACCCTTATCTAAATTATATAAGATCATGTCTGTATCCATATCATACAATGATTGAGCATTATTTTCTAATGCTTCTATAGCTCCATCATAATTACCAAAACGTGAATGAGTTTCTATATCACTAAATTGCTCATGCGATACTGCACAGCCATTTAAAACTATCAAAAATGCAACAAATAGAAGTATTTTGCCAAAATTAATCCGCATAAATCCCTCCCTCATATACTTTTCGTCTAGACAATCTTGCTAGCTAAAATAATTCCAGTAGAATACATATTCAATAATAACAACTAATTATTCTAGGCACTTTACTGGAATTATTTTAGCATTTATAGTATAATTTTAGATGAAGAAAACATAGTATATTTCTAAAATCTATGGCTTATAGCTTTACAGAGCCTCTTTTGATATACTTTTTGATTTCTGAATTTTCGCCTATCCAAAGTTTGCGATTTGTTTCTATATCAATCAATTCAGCATTTACAAAATAAGTGCGAGTCATATCCTTACCATTTGAGTCAACTACGGTTTTTATCGCACCAATAAGCATATAATCAGCGCCAGTTTCATTTGCTAAAAGAGCTGCTGTTTCTACGCTTGAATTATATTGCTGATCTTCACGTTCTGCTCTAATTTCAGTACGTTCATTTGCATTAGCTACAAAAGAAACTGCACCACTATTAATAAGCGCTGCTTCTAATTGTTTTGCAAGAATTGAAGTATCAATGTGCTCATCGCTTTCATTAGCAATTCTGCCAACAATAACGATAGGTAAATCACCAAGTTTTGCTGTATGATTTCTCACAGAAGGGGCGCTCAAGCAAGCATCTACGAGGGAAGTTGCAACAATTCGAATATCAGAATCATTCCAATTACCACTTAAATCAGTAACTGTACTGCTGTCTATACGTTCCACAGTTGGCTCACTAGCACAACCAACAATCATAAAAGATAATAATAAAACACTAACAACTAATAATTTCTGCATAAAAGCTCCATAATATATGCGCATAAATATTCTTACATATTCTGCGGCTGTTTGTTTATCCATTATATACACTAAATATATTTATTCATTATATCCACAAACATATTTATCCATTATATCCGCTAAAAAAATCTTCATCTCTTGCTTTTTCTAAAATAGGCTGAACAAGGAGTTTGTTTTCATCAGGAATACCTTTAATAATATCTTCTAAAGTATCGTCCCAAAGTTCTTCGTCCATTGTATATAGCACATAATATTCATATTCAACTTCTGAGGTTTCTAAATCACGCACTTGTAACCAATATTCTTTGTCTTTGCGCAAGCCATAATAAGTGACTTTTGACGCAACTGAAGAAAACACTTCTGCGGTTTTTTCTACTTCATCTTCATCAACATCTGTAATTACAGCAGCTTGTTCATTAAAGAAAGTAGATAATTGATTTGCAACGGTTGAATTAATTTCAAATTTATTTGCCCAAAATTTTAAAACGTCTAAATTTTCTCCATGATTCATAACTGCAAAAAGCACCTTATCTTCATGCTCTTCGCCAGCACGATTAATATCGCCTCTACGTAAGTCCTGTACCCATAATGGCACAGTACCGCCAAAAGCTCTATCAGGATAATTTACTATTTCTTCAACCAATGGAGGAAGAGGTGCTGTTTCCTGCGGTTCTGGATCTGAGCCACAAGCTGTAAGATTAAAAGTCAATAGTGCAACAAGTAAGAGTAAATATTTTGTTTTAATTCTTATCTCCTAGTTAATAATATTCTTATTTATAGTAGAATAATAAAAATGAGAAGTCAATATGCTCAAAAGAACACAAGCTTTTTCTTTATAATTTGATTCTTCTTGGCTGTTTCTAGA
>CAYJDN010000122.1:0-6199 GCA_964368925.1 uncultured Desulfovibrionaceae bacterium
AATCTTTCATTTTTCTTTCATTTCTTTCAAATTTCCTATTAAAATCTTACAGGCTTTTCAGTAAAAACTTGTGAGATTTTTTTTTGTGCCCTTGTTACTGTTTTTTCATTGGTAAATTTAAAGACAAGTTCTGCATAAGGCAGAAATTCATAGAAAAGTAACAAGGAAAGAATATGATTATACGAAATACGTTATTATTGTTTATATCTATCTTTTGTATAAGCTGTACGCCACTTGCTCCAAAAGAACAACTTCCTATAGGGGTGCTCACATCGCCAATGCCGCAAAATTATACAAGCATTACTTTTGAAGCTAATACTGAAAGTGATACAAATATAGCTGATCATCAAACAATAAATACAATTGTTTCCCCTGCGGAAAAAGCTTGGTGGGAACTCTTTAATAGCTCTGATTTGAATGCCTTGGAAGAAAAAGCCCTTGCCAACAATTTTGATATTTTATCTGCATGGGCAAGGCTTAGACAAAGTGAAGCCAGTGCAAGAAAGGCATTTGGTAATCGCCTGCCGTCCTTAAATGTAAATCCATCTGTTGAACATAAACTTAACCAAAGCCAAGATTCGAATAATGTATCTGCAACTTCAAATGAACGTACTTCTTATGGTTTAGGTTTTGCGGCTTCCTATGAACTGGACTTGTGGGGGCGTGTTGCCTCCGCCCAAAAAGCCGAAGATTTTAGACTTGTGGCAACAAGAGAAGATTTATATTCAGCCACAGTGAGTGTAAGTGCTTTAATAGCTGAAACATGGGTGAACTTGCTTGGCAACCGTGCGAATTTTGATATTTTGAAACGTCAAATCGAAGTCAATGAAGAACTTGTTACTATGCAGGAAACTCGCTTTTCTCATGGACTTTCAGAAAGTCTTGATGTTTTGCAACAACGTGAAATATTGGCTTCCTCAGAAGCAGAAGTTCCACAATTAGAACAAGATGCGATGTCATATCGAAATCAATTATCTATTCTGCTTGGACAATTACCGGGGAGCCTGCCTACATTTAATGAAAATGCTGGCTTGCCCTCTCTAAATACTATTCCCGAACATGGTCTTCCTATCCAAGTATTGGAAATGCGCCCTGATGTTCGTGCCGCATGGGCAAGGCTTGAAGCAACACGATACGACATATCAGAAGCAAGAGCAAATCGTTTTCCTAAAATAACATTTTCCGCTTCACATATTTTTTCTTCTGTAAGTTCTTCTTTGCTCTTTTCAAATTGGGTTACAAGTTTTATTGGAAATTTAGCATTCCCTCTTTTTGACGGCGGTGCACTTAGTGCAGAAGAAGAACGAGTTCGTGCTGTTGCTGAAGAAGCTCTACAAAACTATATAAAAACCGTTGCAAATGCCATACAAGAAGTCAATGACGCTCTCGTTGCAGATGTTGCTCAGCAAGAGAAATTACGCTTATTACAAAAGCAATTTGAGCTAGCAGAACAAGCAACTGACGGAACATTACAAGCATACCTTGAAGGAACAGATACGTTCTTGAGATATGTAACGCAGCTCAAAAATACGCAGAATTTAGAACGTTCGATAGCAAAGCAACATGTGACGGTTATCAATGCAAGGATTACTCTGTATAGAGCTCTTGGAAACCTTCATTTTCCGCAAAATGAATTAGTTGAAGCAATATAAGAATAAGGAATAAAATATGAAAAATAAAAAAACAATCGCTATATGTTTTATAATACTTTTTGCAGGTGCTTTTTTTGCATGGCTTTTTATTGCAACCAAACCACAAAATGACAGAATAAAGCCACCTGTAATCAGTCCTATTGTGAGCTGTATTCCGGCCGAAATAGAGCAAGCTCAAATGAAAATCTATGCACTGGGCACAGTGCAAGCGGCGCAAGAAACACTTGTTCGTGCACAAGTCTCAGCTCAAGTAAAAACTCTTGGCGAAAATAGTGAAGTGGGTGCTCTTGTAAACGAAGGTGAAATTCTTACTACTCTTGATTCTACTACCTATAAACATATTTTAAACAGTAAAAAATCAGCCCTCGATAAAGCAAAAGCTGATTATGAAATTGAAATGGGGCAACAAAAAGTAGCGAAAGCTGAAGCAGAACAATTAAAAAAAATGTCTTCAACCAGTTCAAATAATATTGATATTTCAAAGCTTACACTCAGAAGCCCCTATCTTACATTGGCTAAAGCAAATATAGATACTGCAACAAGTGAAATGGCTTTGGCACAATTTGATTTTGATAATACAGCAATCAAAGCTCCTTATAATGCACTTATACTTGAAAGAAATATTTCAATAGGAAGCTATGCTTCTGAATCAACACAACTTTTTAGACTTGTAGGCACCGATGAATATTATATTGAAGCAAGCATAGCACTGGATAAACTTCAAGCTCTCAATTTGAACAAATTATCTGGGGCAAAAGCAAATATCATCTCAGGTGCAGGAATTGAGCGTGAAGGAACGATTCTTCATGCTATAGCAAGTTTGAATAATAGTGCAAGAATGGGGAGAATACTTATCTCTATTCCGGATCCTTTAGGTTTAGAAAGTAATACGCCGTCCCTTATCTTAGGCGATCAAGCAAAAATTGAATTTGTTGCAGGCACTCTTAATAATACCATTGTTTTACCGAGAGCTTCACTTCAAGGCAACGATAAAGTTTGGGTTGCTGTGCCACATACTATAGAAAATACTCAAACACATGTCTTGAATATTCGTTCCGTTGAAGTTGCATGGAAAGACAGTCAGAAAATCTATATCAGTAGTGGAATTGAGAGCAATGAACTTGTTATCACCTCGCCTATTCCTTCCCCGATACAGGGTATGCAACTACAAATTAAATAAGAGGGATAAAATATGCAAGATAAAAATATAAAAAACGAACATAAACATTCAAGCCCTTTGCCTTCTCATTTGGCAAAAGGAGCTATTGCTTGGATGGCTTGTAATCCTGTAGCCGCCAATCTACTTATGTTTTTTCTTTTGATTGGCGGGCTTATGATGTCTATGGGAGTGCAAAAAGATATTTATCCTGAATTTGCACTGAGTGAAATAAAGATATCTGTTTCCTATTCGGGCGCAACCCCTGAGGAAATTGAAAAAAGCATAGTTCGTACTATAGAACAAGCTATTGAAGATGTTGATGATGTGATAGAAACAGAAGCAACCATTACTTCAGGTTCTGCAAGCTTAAAAGTTCAAGTCGATCAAAATGCTGACGGCAATAAAGTTTTACAAGATGTAAAAGCCGAAATTGACCGTATAACAACCTTTCCGGAGGGTGCAGAAGAACCAAGTGTTTCTCTTAGCTCCACTTCATGGAAAGTAATGACCTTGCTTTTAACCGGTACAGATGACTTAACTGCTCTCAATTATTGGGCAAACATTATCAAAGACGAACTCTCGCAAACAAATGAAATCAGCAGTGTTATGCTTGAGGGAATGCGTGATATGGAAATCCATGTTGAAATTTCGCAAGATACATTAATACGTTACGGTCTTACATTGCATGAAGTTTCTTCTATCATTTCAAAAAGTGCCATAGAGCAAGGTGGCGGTACTCTTAAAACTTCCGGTGGCGATATTATGATACGCTTAGATGAAAAAAGAGAATACGCTGCTGAATTTGCTGACATTGCTATTCGCACCAATCCGGACGGTAGCCAACTTTTACTTGAAGATATAGCAATAATAAAAGATGGTTTTGAAGATGTAAATTCGTGGTCTGAATTTGATGGTCAGCCCTCTGTTTCTATGAATGTTTTTAAAACGGCTGAACAAGATCCTATCATCGCAGTGGATGTGGCTATGGAAGTTTTGAATAGGCTTAACGATACTTTGCCTGCCGATATTACAATAAATATACGTGACGTAAGTGCTGATATTTATAAAGATAATCAAGCTCTTCTTTTATCAAATGCTCTGACAGGGATTTTGCTTGTTTTTATTTGTTTAGGTATTTTCTTGCGCCCGTCTTTGGCTCTTTGGGTAAGTCTTGGTATTCCTATTTCTGTTATTGGTGCATTTTGGTTTTTTGAACCATTTGGAATAAGCATAAATATGCTTTCTATGTTTGCATTTATTATTACTTTGGGTGTTGTTGTAGACGATGCGATTATAGTTGGTGAAAATGTGAGTGCCTGGCAAGAACGTGGAGTTTCACCACTGGAAGCCGCTGTGCGTGGTGTGAAAGGTGTTTCGATACCGGTAATTTTTAGTGTGCTCACAAATATTGTTGCTTTTTTGCCTATTTTGTTTGTGCCGGGTACTGTCGGAAAAGCACTGTCTGCATTGCCTATTGTGGTGATTGTTGTTCTTTCTTGTTCTTTAATTGAATCTCTTTTCATCTTGCCAGCACACTTAGCACATGTTTCTAAAAAAACACAAAAGGATAAGAGTAGCAAAAGCTTAAAAAACTTTTTCTTATTCGAAAACTTTACCCTATTACAAGAAAATTTCAGTAAGAAATTCTTATATTTTGCTAAAAATCATTTTGGTTCTTTCTTAAATACTTCTTTAACGCATAGATATATAACCCTTTGTATTGGCACAGCTATTATGCTTGTTACTATTGGCTTTGTTGCTTCAGGAAGAATGGGCTTTGAACTTGTTCCGCGTACTGATGCAGATTTTGCCTCTGCGACAATTATATTTCCCTCAGATGCCTCAATTACTGAAATAGAAGAAATGAAAGCACACCTTGAAGACGCGGCGCAAAGAGTAATTAACGAAAATGGCGGTGATACACTTGCACGAGGTATGTATACAAATGTAAGCGGAAACAAGAATGAAATACATACACGAGTTTTTCTTCAAGCCCCTGATGTTCGGCCGATTACAACAACAGAATTCACCGAAAAGTGGCGTGTAGAAACAGGAGTTGTGGCAGGAGCTGAAAACACACAAATGAGTTCAGATGAGGGAAATTTTGGTTCAGGCAAAGGGCTTTCCATACGTTTATTCCATAGAAATAATGAGGTGCTTGATGAAGCAGCATTGACTTTAGGGACACTTCTAAGCTCTTATGCTGAAATTTCTGATATCGGTACAGGCGTAAGCCAAAGCAAGAGAGAGTTTGATATAAAACTCTTGCCAATAGCCAAACAATTAGGTTTTTCTGCTCAAGATCTTTCTTTACAAGTTCGCTCCTCTTTTGAAGGTTCTATAGCACTTCGTCAACAGCGTGAGCATAACGAAATCACGGTGAGGGTTCTTTTACCTGAAGAAGAAAGAAATGAATTAGCAAGTTTTGAAAATCTTATTGTGCGTTCACCGGGTGGGCAAGAAGTTTTATTGCGTGATATTATTGAAATCAACGACACTCAAGCAGATTCTGTTATCAGACATGCCGATGGACGCCGTACAGCAAGTGTTTCTGCCAATATCACTCCAACCTCTGCCACAGCAACGACTATGAGTACCGTTCAAAATGACATCATGCCTAGACTTATGTCTAGCTATCCCGGGCTTTCTTGGGAATTTAGCGGACAACAAAACGATATGCAGGGTAGTATTACAACTATGATATACGGCTTGCTTTTCTCTCTTTTTGGTATTTATGCACTTCTTGCAATACCATTTAAAAGTTATACTCAACCAATAATCGTTATGATGGCAATTCCATTTGGTGTTGTAGGAGCTGTTTTTGGGCACTTTATTATGGAGTATAGCATAAGCGTAATAAGTATATTTGGAATTGTTGCACTTTCTGGTGTTGTTGTAAATGATTCTCTTGTTTTGATTAATTTTGCAGATCTCCGCAGAGAAGAAGGTGCAAGCCCCTTTGATTCAATACATCAAGCGGCGATACAACGTTTTCGCCCGATAATACTTACGACCTTAACTACCTTTGTAGGACTTGTGCCTATTATCTTTGAAACTTCACGGCAAGCTCGTATGATGGTTCCTATGGCTCTATCATTAGGTTTTGGTATTTTGTTTGCGACAGTTATTTGTTTGTTTATTATTCCGTCACTCTATCTTGTTTTAGAAGATATAAAAGAGCTTTGCAAAGCTACTCCAAAGCAGGTCGATGAAAAAAATGAAGAAGGATTACAAAATGCTATGCTTGCAAAACATGAAATATAAATGGAACTACTTGAGGTCCTTCTATGCTTTTATAAAGAATTTACTAGGGTGTGTTTCCTGTATGGACATCGCGTCGAAGTCAAGAACTTTTTTTACAAATAAAGAGGCACGAATGCTTTCTTGT
>CAYJDN010000123.1:0-2806 GCA_964368925.1 uncultured Desulfovibrionaceae bacterium
AATAGCATTAGATATGTTATTGGATTTTGGCAAAAAAATAAGCGTGCTAAACAAGTTATACACGCTTATTATATTTATGAAGAAATGATATTATAACATATAGAAATTATGTATTTTTTTGAATTATTGTAGAGAATTTATAATTTCTTGTTCTAATTCTTCTAAAGATTTCAAAGTGTCGATGCTTTCAAGGCGTAGAGGATTTTTCAAAGTTTTATAAGCTTCTAGCTCTTCTTCTGGTAGGCCATCTTCTTTAGCTCTATTTACATAGCGCACTTGTGTGAGGCTATAGCGGCTAATTTCTTTTGCAACATTTTTTCCTTGAATAGTTGGAATGAGTTCTAAATCATTTAGCAAGCTAAGGTATTCTTCAGTTGAAGTGATTTTTGTAATAGTTTCAGATAGATAGTTTTTGATTTCTTCAGGGACAGCTGTGGGCACTGATAATAAGAAAGGTGAATCATAAACAATTTTCTCATAGCCCTGTTCTTTTAGTGTGAGTGCATAGGGTAGGGAAGCGAATCTGGTTGAACCTGTGCTTGCAAGGGCTCTAATTTCTCCGCTTAGTGACTTCTCAAAGCCTTCAATGCCTGCAATACCAATATCGGCATAGCCTTCTTGCACAAGGCGTATTACTTCGGCTTCATTGTCTTGTTTTATTGGGAAAATTTCTACTTCTTCATAAAGAGAAATAAGTTCAAATATATTGAGTGATACACTGTCAGCATGAGCAACACGAATCCTGCGGCCACTTTCTCTTGCTGGTTTGAACACATCTTCTACACTAAACCAAATATTTTCTCTTGAAGTAAAGAGTGATAGTGGGGAGGTGTGTAAAATTGCGATTGGGTCAATGTGTTTTAGCTGGTAACGAACTGTAAAGTCATAAATATTTGCACCAAAAGGGCCAAGATCGCTTGCTGCAATCGTGTAACCATCTGATTTTAGGGCTAAAAGCATATGTATTACAATGCTTCCGCCTTGCCCATACACGTTTTCTACAATGACTTTTTGCCCAAATTCTTCACTCATGGCTTCAGCAAGGAAACGCATAGTAATATCATTTGTTGAAGCTGGTTCTGCTGCAATAAGAAGCTTTATTGGACGAGTAGGGTAGTCAATTTTTTTTCAATGACTTCTTCTTGAGCAAGCGCACTTGTTGTAAGCATCAGGAATAATGTAAGAAATAATGTCTTTTTTAGCATAAAGCACCTAAGATGATGTGAATAATTGTATGCTCAAGTATACACAAATCCTTATTGATTGCAAGAAATGTTTATAAGGTGGAAATTTTTGGAAACACACTCTACTAATTTTTTTCACTGTGTAATGCTTATTTCCTAAGTTTTAATCTTAGTGATATATAAAACATACTTGAATTGTTCTATAAATCGAGAAAAAAATCTTGCAATCTGAGTTGATTTGAATTACTCTTTAATTTGTTATTCGTTTAGATAATCTGTGTTCGTACTCTTTTTTTGTTTTTATTAGGGTAATTATGGAGATAAAAATTGTGTCTAGGATGAATCAAGTCTATTATATAATTAGAAATTCTTTTACATTACTTGTAAGAGGTCTTGCATTATTATTTGCTGTAATGTTGATGACATTTCCAGCAAATTTAGCTTGTGCTCGTGATAATGATTTTTATAATATGCTCACCTTAGCAGAAAAAGAATATTTGCTAAATTCTAGACCTTTGAAAGTTGTTTATGATTCATATTGGCCGCCTTTTGAATATTATGACCAAGAAAAAGGTATGGCTCAAGGTATAAACTATTCAATTCTTAACATGATTGCTGACATTACTGGTTTAGAATTTGAATTTGTGCACGGATTAGGCTATGCTGAAGCTTTAGACGCAGTTACTCATAAAAATGTAGATATGCTCCTTAGTTATGATACTAATCCAGAAAAAGCAAAAGAATTTAACGCCATTGTTTCAAGAACTTTCTTATCCACTCCTATTGCTGTTGTTGGCTATGGCTTAGAAATTACCGATGAAAGCATACTTGGTGTTTCTGAATTACACCCACTTGTAGTAAAGCATTTATACGACGCTTTTCCCAATAACCAAATTGAAGTTTATCCTGATATATCAGATGCATACAACGCTTTAACTGCTGGTGAAATTGATTTTGCCTTTGAAAACATCTATGCCGTGCGTGAAGCGATGTTCACTGGCGACTACGACTTATTCGGCATTATGAGCGTTCTCACTTTGCATGATAAATTTTCATTTTTAATTCGTGATGATATGCCCTCACAGCTTTATTCTATATTCAACAAAGCTATAGCTTATTTAGATCAAGGCGAAATTGAGGAAATTTTATTCAATAATACTTCTGAACTTGCTTCTTCAGTTCAAACTTCTTTCTTTTTATATGTAAATTCTGATAAAATCCTTGTAGGCGCAGTTATTGTTTTAATACTTCTTATTTTGACCTTGGTTTACAATTTAGTTTATCAAACAAAAATGAAGAATAAATTATGGAAATTAGCCTATATAGATAATTTAACTACCTTGCCAAACCTCACTTATTTCAAGCAGCTTTCAAATGAAATTTTAGCAAATAGGGGTAAGCAAAAATACGCTGTGCAAAAATTTGATATTGTTAAATTCAATACAATCAATGGCGTATATGGCATGAATATAGGCGATAGAATTTTAAAATTGATCGCAAGTTTTGCTATGGGAGATTTGAAAGAAGGCGAAGTATGCGCTAGAGTCGGTATTGATAGCTTTATTATACTCATAAAAATTGAAAATGAAGAAGATAGCGAAAAAAGAACGGCTGTATTCTTG
>CAYJDN010000123.1:2816-6168 GCA_964368925.1 uncultured Desulfovibrionaceae bacterium
ATTTAGATTTTCAATTACGTTTTTATATAGGTCGTTATGTTTTGCACGATGGCGAAGCCGACATAGACACAATTTATGAAAAAGTTACTTTTGCACATCACTATGCAAGACAAAATTCAAGTGTTTCAACTATTTTTGACTATGATGATTCAGCTAGAGCTATAGAATTGCGCCATAGAGAAATAGATTCTCTCATGGAAGATGCCCTGCTCAATAATGATTATATTGTTTATCTGCAAGGCAAATACAATATTCACACTGGTAACCTTGTTGGTGCTGAGGCTCTTGTGCGTTGGCAATATGCTGATGGTACGCCTGTAAGCCTTCCATCTGAATTTATTCCACTTTTTGAAACAAATGGTTTTATTACTACACTCGATTATTATATTTTCGAAAATTGTTGTATGATATTACGATCTTGGATTGATAATAATATTACACCAATAACAATTTCTGTAAACTTTTCTCGTTTACACCTGCAAGATTCAAACTTTATTCAAATTCTTGTAACTACAGCTGATAGATACAATATTCCAAGGCATTTACTCGAAATTGAGCTTACAGAAAGCGCAATGTTTGATAATATTGATACACTTGTCACAGTTTTGGCAGAACTACACGCCGCTGGCTTTACTCTTTCTATGGACGACTTCGGCGCAGGTTATTCATCACTTGGCTTATTAAAAGATCTTCCTGTTGACGTAATAAAACTTGACCGTTCTTTCTTTGTCGGTAATAGAGATAATTTGCGTTCGCACGTTGTTCTTTCGAGCATATTCTCAATGGCAAAGAGTCTAAATATTAAAACTCTTGCTGAGGGTGTCGAATATGAAGATCAAGTGCTCCTCTTGCGTGCTTTAGGTTGTGAAGTTGTGCAAGGTTTCTATTTTGCTAAGCCAATAAGACACGATCAATTCTCATTTGAAAATAAGCCAATGGATTTCTAGCACCCGACTTTATCAAAAAACAATGGATTTCTAGCACCCAACTTTATCAAAAAACAATGGATTTCTAACACCCCACTTTATGAAAAAAACTAAAGAAATATATATTTGCTCTGAATGTTCTAAGGAATTTTCCAAATGGCAAGGGCAATGCTCTTCTTGCAATGCGTGGAATACGCTTGAAATGGCAGTTGCTCAAGTTGCTAAAAATAAAAATATTATTGAAAGTAGAAATAAACCTCAATTATTACAAGAGGTTTTTATTGAAAGTTCAGCTACTTTTTCTTCAGGTATTGAAGCATTAGATAAAATCTTAGGTAATGGGATAGTGCCTGGCGCTGCTCTTCTCATAGGCGGTGAACCTGGAATTGGTAAGTCCACCCTATTATTGCAATTAGCTGCTGCTGTAGCAAAAAATGAAAAAACAGTACTTTACATAAGTGGCGAAGAAACCCTCATGCAAATAAAGCAAAGAGCCGAAAGACTCAATGCTCTTCACCCGCATTTATTGGCACTCTCAACCAATTCCACCTCCGATATATTGCCACTGCTTGAAGGCTCAAATATACCAAGTCTGCTCATCGTCGATTCTGTACAAACGCTATATTCCGAACAAGCAACAGGCTTTGCAGGCAATGTTTCACAAGTCAAAGCCGTCGCCACTGAACTTATTGAAGCTTGTAAAAAATGCGGTACAGCCCTTATATTAGTAGGGCATGTTACAAAAGAAAATACACTAGCTGGCCCAAGATTATTAGAACATAGTGTCGATACTGTAATTTCACTCGAAGGTGATAGAAGTCAAGGATTACGCCTCTTTAGAGTGCTAAAAAATAGATTTGGCCCTAACCATGAATTACTTGTTTTCAAAATGGAACAAGAAGGATTACTTCTCATAGATGATCCGTCAACCCTATTCTTAGAAGCAAGAGATACAAGCCTTTCTGGTACAGCTATGGTCATGGCACTTGATTCTCATAGGCCATTAGTTGTAGAAGTGCAAGCACTTGTAACACAATCCTTTTTGTCAATTCCACGTAGGACAGCCCTAGGATTTGATATCAATAGATTAAATCTCTTACTCGCCGTTTTAGAAAAAAGACTCAAACTCAACTTTTCTCAAGTGGATATTTATGTAAAACTCGGTGGTGGAATAAAACTTAATGATCCAGCCATTGATTTAGCGCTCATAGCTGCTGTGCTCTCATCGTATTATGATAAGGCACTCCCAGAAAAAGCCGTTTTTTGGGGCGAAGTTGACCTAAATGGACAAATTCGACCAACACAAGGGCAAGAACTCAGGAAAACTCAAGCAAATAAGCTAAAATATGCTCCCATAGTTTATCCGCATGCACAAAAAAATAAGAACACAAGTTTATTAGATTTTCAGAAATTTCTTTTTGGTAGCGAAGAATAGTTTTTTTATTTTTTTGGGGGAAGGAAAACCAAACTTTTGAAAAAGTTAGGTTTTCCCTCCTCCAAAAAATCCAAAGCTTTGGTTTGTTCTCCACCAAAAAATCCAAAACTTTAGTTTACTCTCCCTCAAAAATTCAAAAAACTCAAACGTTTTGCTTTTCCCTCCCCCAATTCCAAACTAATTTAAACTTGCAAAAAAGTTCATAAAATGCTATTTTTTATTGTCCTAATAAATACTGTTTAACTATGGAAAGGTAAAAATGTCTGATATTACGAATAACAACAAGGAAGAAGCAGTAGTTGCTGAAACCGTAGTTCCCGATATTGTTGGGGAAGACACAGAAATTATAGAGGTTGATCTTAGTGAATTTCCTGAGCAATTGCGTGAGGAATACACTTATGCGATTAGTCCACTTAGTACGAATAAAGCGGTGCTTTATGCTTTAGTAACTTGTCCACATTGCATACGCACGCAGCGTTTTTTGAAAAATAATAATGCAAATTACACTGTAATTCATGCAGATTTATTTGGTGGCGATGCACGTGCGAATATCATGAAGACTTTAAAACAATTCAACCCTCGTTCTTCATTCCCAACGCTTGTATTTCCTTCTGGCAATGTAGTAACAGGATTTAGCGAATCAAAATTACGTGAGGCACTAAATAATGAACCAGAATGATGTTATTGAGCATTTAAAGCAATTTGAGAATGATGGACTTTTCCTGCATGCTGATGATGAGCACATGAGAAATACTGTTGATAGCCTTGTTGAAAATTATAAGAGATATGGTCATCTTGCGTGCCCGTGTAGATTAGCGACTGGTGAAACAGAAGATGATGAAGATATTATATGCCCATGTGTTTATGCTAAAGATGATGTAGATGAATTTGGCGCTTGTTTTTGTCAACTTTTAGTAAAGGAAACTTTCAAAGACAATCCTGAATTTTTTCCTGACATCGACGATCGCCGCCCACCTGAAAAAGTAAAGTA
>CAYJDN010000124.1:0-503 GCA_964368925.1 uncultured Desulfovibrionaceae bacterium
AATATTATCAAAGAAATGAGCAAGCATTTTGACGATTCATATAAATATATAGATATTGTTGAAAGTGTGAAATACGATCAAATGCCATTGGAATATTCAAAGGCAAAAATTTGCCTATTAACTTCTCTTATTGAGGGGAAAAATCGTTCAATTCGTGAGGCGATGTCTTGTGATACGCCCATTTTAGCTTTCAAAAATTTTCTGCAATATCTGCGTGGTGATAAGAATGAAATTATTCCGAATTTTGAGAATAATGCAGGGTATTTAGTGCCAGAATTTAGCGCAAAATCATTAGCCGATGGGATTAATTATATGCTTGAAAAAATTGATACTTTTTCTGCTCGTGAAACCTATTTGCAAAGTCATGGAAGAAAAAACTTCTTCAATATTGTTTTAGATGCTTTTCCCTATTATGCTGAAAATATTCCACAATATCAAAAAGGAAAGGCCTTTGAAAATTTATGGATACAATTAGCCATGACTGACAATTATCAAACTTCCCT
>CAYJDN010000124.1:513-6116 GCA_964368925.1 uncultured Desulfovibrionaceae bacterium
AATGATTTTTTATATAGCCGAAGGCCAAAATTATTATATAGTCGTGGTTTGGAAGAAATGCAAAATATCGTGAAATTTCAATATAATAAGCACAATATAGCTATGGTATAAGGCAAATTATGAACTCACAAGAACTCTATGAAGAAAGAAAAAATGGCATTAAAGAGCTTTATTTTAATCCAAATGCGCATTTAAAATACAGTAATGAAGATATTTATTACTTTATGAATTGTATTTCAGGTGAGATATTTGAGCAAGTGCCAGAAAGGCATGCTTCCATTGATTTTGTCTGCGTTTTGCCGCCACTATATTATAAAAATACATTTATTAAAGGTGTCGCCTTTACGCAAGCGCCAGATATAATAGTGAAAATATTTCCTGAAATAAAGAAACTTTTTCATATTATTTCAGAGCCAATGCTTTGCAATATACCCATTCAAAGCTCAGGCGATGCTCTTTTTTCGCTCTATGAAAATAAAGAACGAGAAGCATGGTTTAGAAAATTTTTCCCAAAAAGAAAAGAAATATTTATTCCTTTAGAAGATTCTGATTTTATACATGAATACATAATGCAGCCGCATAAAGAAATAGCAAAAGACCATGATATTATCGTGGTGTCACGCATTAGCGAAAAGAAAAATCTCTTCCTTCTTGCCGAGGCTTTAAAATGCTATCGTGCGAAATACAAAAAAGATATTAAACTTTTATGGATTACAGGTAGAGAATTTGACAATCAACTAAATGGCTTAAATGACGAAGAAAAGTCTATTATAGGGCAAATGCTCAAGATATTTAATTCAGATTATCAATATGTTAGCATGCTTGGGCTTGTAGATTATAATGATATGCCAAAGCAATACGCAAGAGCAAAAATTTGTGTGCTCACTTCTTTATTAGAGGGGAAAAATCGCTCTATACGTGAAGCAATGAGTTGCAATGTGCCCGTATTACTCTTTAATGATTATATAAAATATATACGTCAAGAGCATGATATTATTCCAAATTTTGAAAATAATGCAGGCAAAAAAGTAGAAGAGTTTTCTGCTGAAGCCTTGGCAGATGGCATTGAGTTTATGCTCAATAATATAGATAGTTTTAAAGCAAGAAAAACATATTTAGAAAGTCATGGTAGAATAAACTTTTTCAATAAAGTGCTTGATGCTTTTCCTTATTATAAAGAAAATATTCCCAATTATGAAGATGAAAAAGCGTTTAATAACAAGTGGTTAGACCTTGCTATTTGCGAAAACTACAATATTTCATTAAATGATTTTCTCTATAGTAGAAATGCAAAGTTGCAAGCAGCTAAGGGATTAGATAATATTTGGAAGTTATTAGAAATTTATGCTAAATTGTTTAGAAACACTATCTAGCAAAGTTTGCTAGATAGCGCACTATGTCAATTTAATTTTCTTCTTTTTCGCCTTTTTCGTCTTTTTCGTTTGGCTCTAAATAAAGTTCTATAAGTCCTTGAGGTGGCGTGATTATGATTTCGCCCTCTTCAATGTCTATTACTTCAACAAATTCTTCAACAGCAGGCAAGAGGATTTCTTCTTCATCTTCGCCCTTTATGACCCAAATTTCTTGGCCAGCCATGAAGTCAATTCTTTCTAATACACCAAGATAATGTTCATCAACTTCATCTTCATTATGTGCTATTGCATAAGCTAAATCTTCGGCTTTTTTCCAATAAATTTCAAGGCCTATAAGCTGATGCACATAGACTTCTTCTTCACTTTTTTGCATTATATCTTGTGAAATTTGCTTATTTTGCTTAAGAAATTCACGCATAGCCTCGGCTTCAATACAGATTTCATAATTTCTGTAGAGTTCAGCCTTATTTCTATCTTTGCAATCTGGCAAGATGATAATGACATTATTAGAAGCTTGTCTATATTTTGAAATTTTTATATCTATTTGTTTTTGTTCATTTCCCTGTGGACGTAGAATTAAAGGAGCTTTAAGTAGAAAAAGAGAGTCTGCGTAAAAATTAACGCAGAGCTCTCCCTTAATTCCATGAGGTCTAGTAATAAGACCAATCACTAAATATTGCTTATTCAATGATTTCTAACACTACACGCTTGCGTGCTTTTGCTGAGGTTGCACTGAGAAGAGTTCTGATAGCACGTGCAGTACGGCCTTGTTTGCCGATAACTTTGCCTAAGTCTTCTTTTGCTACAGAAAGCTCAAGAACACTGGTTTGCTCGGCTTCTACTTCGCCAACTTTAACATGTTCTGGGTTATCTACTAAAGCTTTTGCGATGTATTCTACTAAATCTTTCATGATAAAAATCCTTTTATCTCTTTCGAGATATCCATTGCGGAGCGTCTAAGCGCTCCATGAAACCATGCCTATTTATGACAAACAGGCGAATAAACCTAACAAAGAATGATTTCTTTGTATTTAAACCAAAAAATTAAGCTTTGTTAGCTTTGATGAGTGATTTAACAGTATCACTTGGAGTAGCGCCAAGTTCGATCCATTTGTTCACTTTTTCTTGATCGATTTTTACTTCTGCTGGATTAGTATTTGGGTTGTAGTAACCAAGAAATTCAAGAGGTCTTCCGTCGCGACGAGTTTCGCTGTTGATAGCCACAATGTGGTAAAAAGGACGTTTTTTAGAACCTGTGCGTGTGAGACGTAATTTAACTGCCATGTGAATTTTCCTTTCGTGACTTTGAAGTCATCTTTTCTTTTTCTTTTTTTGTTTCTTTGTTGCTGATTTGGTACTGCTAGGCTTTGAAAAACCAGGCATACCCATTCCACCAAAATTCCCTATATTGCCAAGTCCGCCTAATTGATTAGACATTCCCCCTAAACCAGGGAAACCACCGGGCATAGAGCCACCCATACCTTTAGGCATTTGCATACCTTTGGGCATTTGCGGCATTTTTCCGCCACCCATCATACCAGACATCATTTTGCGCATTTGTTCAAATTGCTTAATGAGCTGATTGACCTGTGTAACGGTAGTGCCAGAACCTTTCGCTATACGCTCTCTTCTGCTCGCATTAATCAAGTCTGGGTTTCGTCTTTCCTTGATTGTCATCGAGTCGATAATGGCTTCAGTGCGTGCGAGTTCTTTTTCCGCACCACCAAGTTGTTCAAGCTGAGAAGAAAGGCCACTCATACCTGGAATCATTTTCAATATTGATTGAAAAGAGCCTAGGCTTTTCATGCGTTTCATTTGCACTTTGAAGTCTTCAAAGTCAAATTTCGCTTTCTTCATCTTCTTGACTAAGGCTTCGGCTTCTTCTTCGTCTATGGTGCTTTGTGCTTTCTCTAGAAGAGTGAGCACGTCGCCCATACCAAGAATACGTGAAGCAATACGATCAGGATGGAAATAATCCATTTCCGAAAGTTTTTCACCAACACCAACAAGCTTTACAGGAGTTCCAGTTACAGAACGTATGCTAAGTGCAGCACCACCTCGCGCATCACCATCCATTTTCGTAAGAACAACGCCAGTTAAATCAAGCTGTTCATTGAAACTTGTTGCTACGGTAACAGCATCTTGACCTGTCATAGCATCTGCTACAAAAAGAATTTCTTGTGGCTGAACGGCTGCTTTAATTGCAGAAAGTTCATTCATAAGAGCTTCATCTATGTGCAGTCTACCCGCAGTATCAAGAATGACAATGTCATATCCTTCCTCTTTTGCAATCTTCAATGCGTCCTTTGCAATATCAACAGGATTCATTGAAGTAGAAGAATTATAACAAGGAATATTTAATTGCTGGGCAAGAGCCTTTAATTGGTCAATCGCCGCAGGTCTATATATGTCACAAGGCACCAAATAAGGCGACTTCTTGTCTTTACGTAAAAGATTGGCTATTTTTGCTGAAGAAGTTGTCTTACCCGAACCTTGTAAGCCAACCATAAGAAATATTGATGGATTCGCTGCCGTTTTCAAGCTTGTTTGTTCGCCGCCAAGCAATTCAACTAATTCATCATTTACAACTTTTATAAGCTGTTGTGAAGGATTTACACCCTTCATAACTTGAATGCCAACAGCTTTTTCTTTAACTTTTTCTATGAAATCTTTAACAACTTTAAAGTTAACGTCGGCCTCAAGTAGGGCAAGACGAACTTCACGCAAAGCGTCCTGAATGTTTTCTTCAGTAAGCTGAGCGCGTCCAGTTATTGATTTGAAAGCTGAGGTGAGTCTGTCAGAAAGACTTTCAAACATGCAAGTATCCTAATGTGCTAAATGTGGTTGACTCATTTGCAAAACTTTTATAGTTTGTGCATAAATTGCCAACAATAACGTTTATGAATAAAGGAAAATGCCTTTTTTGTCAATAGCTAATAACCTACTGAAAATAAAGGCATTTAATTTGATGTTTTTTAGAATGTGCCCTAAAGAAATTAAAGAATTTCAAATGCATTGAAAAAATACGAAATTTCAAAATTTGCGCTTTCAAGCGAATCAGAACCATGCACGGAATTTTGCCTTAATGAAAGTGCATATTTCTTTCTTAATGTGCCCTCATTTGCTTCCTCAGGATTCGTTGCTCCCATAAGGTCACGATATTTACTAATTGCATTTTCCGCCTCTAATACTAAGCATACAACAGGATTAGAAACCATATAATCAACAAGGTCAGCGAAAAAATCTTTGTCTTTATGAACGGCATAAAACCCAGCTGCTTGACTTTTAGTAAGCTGTATTTTCTTTAAGGCTACAATCTTTAGTCCGCTTGCTTGCATATCTGCTAAAATTTGTCCCTCAAGATTACGTGAAGTTGCATCTGGTTTAATAATCGAAAAAGTTCTTTCAAGCATATTGGCACCTTCTTTTTGTTAAATTTGGAAATATAGCATAATAGAGTATGCACCTTTATTTAATATAAAGCAAGCTTTAGATAGAGTCGTCAAAATCGCCTTTTCGCCTCTCTCTACGTCAGATTTCAAATGCTTTTTGGATACTATTAAGGTTAGAGCAGTTTTAAGCTGTATGAAAACTGCTCTAATAAACTCCTTCAAAGCATTTTCATCTTCCTTGATAGAAGACGAAAAATCATATTATGACGACACTATCTAGAAAAGGAAAGAAAAATAATAACATGCAGATTAGATTTCTTCCAAGAGTAAGTAATGATAAACTATTTTATATATTCAGGTAAATTCAGAAAGAGATTTATAGTGAATGATATAATTTTATCTAAGATGAGTGGGAAAGTGAAGAGGAGCATAGCAAAGATTGTCACAAGTTTTGGAACGAATGTGAGTGTTTGCTCTTGAATTTGCGTTGCAGCTTGGATAATACTGACAATTACACCTATAGCAAGCCCTACGAGCAGGATAGGCATAGTTATAGAGAGTACAAGTTCGATTGCGGAGCGGCAGAAACCAATAACGAATTCGGGTGTCATTCTATTACCTCGCTAGTAAAAGCTATTGACAATTGAGCCTACAAGTAAATTCCAGCCGTCGATCATAACAAAAAGCAAGATTTTAAAAGGCAGTGAAACCATCATAGGCGGCAGCATCATCATACCCATAGCTAGGAGTATTGATGACACGCACATGTCTACGATAAGAAAAGGGATATAGATAAGGAAACCAATGGTGAATCCTGTTTTTAATTCGCTTAATATAA
>CAYJDN010000125.1:0-6029 GCA_964368925.1 uncultured Desulfovibrionaceae bacterium
GAAAATACATTTTGCTTGTATTTTATCATTTCGTAGAAAAAATCTTTATTCATATACGCTACTTTTATTCAGATTTGTCAGTTTTGAGGTACTTTTTCTTATAAATATAATAGCCAGCGACACCAATACCATTGATTATAAGAGCAAATGCTAAAAGCATAAGAATGAGTGTTTTATTTGAAATTGGAGTTTCCGCCATTTCAACTGGTACAGTCACATCTTCACGAGCTGGAACAAGCATTACGCTTACATTTTCAACTTTTAAATCTGCAACAGAAGAAGCAGTTAATTCTTTGATTTTAGGTATATAGTTCACTACTAAAGAATCTGGATTATGTCGAATAAAGACAGCTGCACTTGCATTTGTTGAAGTGTTATTCACAGCATCAACCTTGGCTAATACTATATGTACTCTTGCTGAAAGTACGCCGTCAATTTTTGAGAAAGTATTTGATAATTCTTGAGAAATTGCATAGGTAAGTCTTGATTGTTCTTCGCTTGCAGTTGATACCATGCCTTGGCCAGAAAATATAGAGCCTAAGCTTTGGAAATCTTCTTCGGGTAAGGAATTTTCTTTTAATATTTCAAGAGCTTGAATTAGTTGTTCTTCTTTAACTGAAATAGTAAAACCATCGCCAGCTAGAATTTTTTCTGCTTCAATGCCACGCTTTAGCAAGGTTGCAAGAATAGTATTAGCCTGACTTTCAGATAAATTACTATAAACATCAACCCTTGGGCTACACGCACTAAGGAGCAATGTAAATAAAAGAAGAAGAATATTGATTTTTTTCATGTGACTACCTAAATTTATATGGTCGATAATAAGAAAAGCCAAAGCCTTTATAAGAAAAATAAGTCTAATTCCTTTTTACAAAAAAATCAAGTTTACTTAGAATTCAAAGCATTATTGTTGTTTTAGAATATTTTCTAATCCTTGAGAAGTACTTTGTGAAACCTTTAGTCCGTGTTGGCCTTGAACTTTGAGCATGCCAATTAAATATTGAGCTCTAAACATGTCCATATGTCCAACACTTCCGCCTGGTTGAGAAATCTTTTCAAGAAGTTGAGCTAATTCTTGTAATAATTCATCTGAACTTGCATCATTTGTTCTATGACTTTGCGTGCTAGATTTTGTATCTTCCACTTGAAAGTTCATAGAACCACTTTCAGCACTTTCACTTTTATTGGTAAAATCGACATCAGCGCTTGCATTTGTTTGAGAAACTTTTGCACTTTGATCGACATCATTCACTTGTGAACTTGAAGAAACTTTATCTATATCGCCTACTTGTGAACTAGAAGAAAGATTTGCGCTTTCATCAGGCTTAGATAGAGAAAAAGGATTTCCCCCATCTTCACTAAAGTCGATTTTTAGAGCATTATCAAAATCTATGGAAGAGTCAGAAGCGTTAATAGAGCCAGTAGATGAAGACGCTTCGTCATTATAGCTAAAGGCTTGAGCATTAGCTCCTGAATCCATAGAATTTGCATCTTGCGAAAGATTATTTAAAGCGTCTTCAAATGCCTGCACTAGTTCAGCAGGCGGCGGCCCAAGTGATTCGCTCTTTAAACCTGTACCTGTTGCAGATCCAAGTTTAGATAAAGCGTCCATCAGCCTACTTTCAAGTCCGCTCATAGCTAAGCTCTTATACTTCTGCTAGAATTTCTTTAGCAAGAATAGCTGTTTCTTTTGTGTCGTCAGAAAGATCCATTTGTTGTGCTGTTTCTTTTGCTTTGAAAGCGTTTCCGCTTAGAAGATAGCCTAAGGAAAGCACGCCTAAAGCTTCTTGATCATTAGGATTGTTTTTGATTACTTCTAATAAAAGTTCTTCGCCTTTTGAGAATTGATCGGTCATGTAGTGAGTAAGGCTAATACCAATTGTTGCAGGCACAGATTTTGGATCTGCGGCTAAGATGGCATTGAAGATAGTATTAGCGGCATTTACTTTACCTGCATGAGCGGCAACATAAGCAATGTCAAGAAGTCTAGATATTTGAGATGATTCTAAAAGAGCCATAATAATATTCCTTTTTATAAAGTATAGTATTGAAACAAAAGTAAGTCTTAGCCAGTACGCTGTGCAAGGCTTTTGAGCATATCTTGCATAGATTTCATAACAGAAGAGAGAACTTCCATTTTTGCATTATATTGCCCCATAGCAAATTGCATATCTAACATATCAGCTTGACTAACATCAGTTTGTGATGAAATATCAATCATTTTCTTTTCAAGGTCAGCACCTTGTGATGCGATATTTTGAGTTGTTTGGCTAAACATATCGCCTAAATTAATACCAGACATAAAGCCTCCAAATTATGAGTTTTTAGATTTGTAAATTGTGTCGAGAAGTGATTCAGCCACGTCAATTGCATTTTTAAGTTCTTGAGCAATAGCAGCTTCTTCAGAGCTAATGCCTTTGTCCATGCTTGATTTTAACGTCGCTTTCATAGAAAACATTTCTTCTTGCAAGGATTTTAATCCTCTTCCTGAATGGTCATTTGTGAGCAAATCATTACATGATTCCATAGTAGAGCCTCCAATTTATTTATAAAGATTGATTTGTATCATTTGAAGAGAAATAAATCCTCTTAATTTGACTACCTTTACGCAGTTCAATGCTGTCTTTTCCAATTGTTTCAATAACAAAGCCATTTTGTAATGCTGTTCCTTCAAAATACTTTTTGTCTTCAGCAGTTGTGATGAAAGGAATTGCGCCATGATGCACGGAATTTATTGAAATATCACCTAAGAAATTAAGAGCATTGGTCATAGTTTCATTGTTCTGCGGATTCGATTGGCTAAAGAGATTTTCTTCAACATTTTGGCTTGTATTTGTATTTGTTGTTTCGCTTAGTTGTGACGCCGTGATATTTGGTTCTGAGCTATGTAAAGTGTAGCTTATTGGAATTTGATTTTGCTGCATTATCTTGTTCATAATAGTATGTATATTATCCATAGTTGCATCATCAAAATGCCCAATAATTCTCACTTGGCCAGGATCATAAGCAATATCAGCGTATTTAATTTGAGCTTCATTCAAATTATTTTGAATTTGACTACTTAATTCTTCTGAATGTATGATATTTCTTTCAATAATGGGTAGATTTTGCACATTTTGGACTAAATCATAAAATGCGGCATCTTCAATCGCTTTATTGAAAACATAGCCAGAAATCACTAATTCATTTGCTTCTATGCGTGGCTCTAATGAAAGACCATAGAGAGCAAAGGAATCTTCAACAGCTCTTACTAAATCTCCTTGTACCTCCAAATCAAGATAAACAGGATAATGCAAACTGCGTGCCAAGTTTAGAATTTCATGCCTTTCCTCTTCAGAAGCAACATAACCTGAAATGAGTATTCCACGTTGATTATTAATATTGTTTTCTTCGACTAAGAGGTCATTATAATTCATTTTTTTCAGTTCTTGTGATAAAAATTCATATTCAGATATGAAATTATCACTCTTTGGCGAATAATAGAGACTCAAACTAAGAAATAGTATGATTAATGCTGTATAGAGCAGAGGATATTTCGCTTTTAATAAAAGTGAATTTGCAAAAGATAATTCTTTCTCTTCTTGCTCCTGCTCGTCATTATTCATGATTAAAGTTGAATCTTCTTCATTTTCTTCATCAGAATTGGCAACAAAGTTGTCATCTTCATTTGTCAGAATTTCAGAAGCGAGAATTTTCTTACCATAAAGAGCAGGACTCACCATTTCTTGTTCAACATGAGGAAAGTTCCAAACCATACAAGTTGAAGCAAGATAAAAAACTTGCCCTGCGGCTACTGATATTATTTCTTGAGATTCAAGAGGATTTTCTTCATTAGCTAGATTTTCAATAAAGATTTTGCCGTCTAATTCTTCAATCTGTATAAGACCACTTGAGGCTATATCGTCAGGAATTTCGATGGCTACATGCCTTTTTTCAATAGCAAAATCCTTACTTTCCTTTTGCGCATATAATATAATATCAGCACTATCATCAGAGCCTATAACAGTTTTTTGCTGTTTTAGGCTAATTCTAGCTCCTAAATGCGGGCCTGAAAATATATAAAGAACGATAGGTGTCATATATACTCTTTATGAAGTAGGTGAAGGTGATTTTGAACAACCAGGACGAGGTGAAAGCTCAGGAATTGGCGTAGCGTAATCTTCTGGCTTAGTTAGTCTATCAAACTCAGGAGAATTTACACTTTCAGGGCTTTGATAATCTGTTGTATAATCTATTATACGAGGAGTAATCATAATAAGGCGTTCCATTTGCTGTGTTTTTACAGTCGTTTGCGTAAACAAAGCGCCTAAGAAAGGAATATCTTTTAAAAATGGTATACCACTTTTTACATTCTGCGCTTGTTCATAATAATAGCCGCCGATAAGCAAACTTTGTCCCTCTTGCACAATAGCTTGAGTGTTAATCACTGTTTGCTTGATTGGAGGAAGTGCGCCAACTGTAGCTGTAGAACCAGCATCGCCTTGATTGTCTTGTACATGCACAACAAGCTTGATACTTGAAATGTCAGTTTCCTCATCATAAATAATATGAGGTGTTACTTTTAACACTGTGCCAGCATCAATTCTAAACAAGTCAACTGCTTCTGTTCCTACAAGTTGAATATAGTAAGTGCTTGTATTTTCTAGGGTTGCTTGAATATTATCCATAGTTAAAACTGAAGGTTTACCAAGTACACGACCTTCATTTTGACTTTCAAGTAATTCTACTTGAGCTAAGAAAGTGTCTAAACCATTTCTATAGATAGTAGAAAAAGACAAGCCGTCAGTAATAGAAGAAAGAGCTTGTCCTATGCCACCAGTATGATTGAAATCGCCATCGGTAACATTGGCTTGCAAATGAATGCCCATATCTCTATTAAAATCACTGTTAATATCAACAATAGCGGCATGAATTTCAACTAATTGCACTGGCTTGTCAAGATCAGCAATAATTTCTTCATAATAATCCATTCTATAGGCCGCATCGGTAATAAGAACAGCATTCACACGAGGATCAGCTATAATGCTCACGGGTAATTGTGGTGCATTTTGTGGTTGACTTTCTTGACTTGCAGTATTTTGACTTTGTGTTGAAAGCCCCAGTGCGGCTAATGGTGAAGCTTGCTCATTTACATTAGGTACTGCTTGAGCACTGCTAGGCAATTGCGTTACTTGGGTTGTGACAGGTCTACCAGTCACCATAGCTTGTAAAATGCTTGCAATACCTGGAATTGTGATTTCAGAATTCATGCTTGAAACAGTAATATCTTGCGCCCAAGCATATTTAAGAGGGAAAACACGCATAGTCTGATTACTCATTTGAGCATCTTCAAAGGCGTGTACAGCAACATTTATTTGCGAAATATACAATGAAGGACCACTTACCATAATGGTATTTGAGTCTTTCATAATAGTAAGGGGGAGATTCGGTGAAATTAAACCACTTTGACGCAATAATGAGAGAACTTTTTCTGCTTCCATAGCTTTTACGCTAATAAAAGACTTTTCTTTTTCTTTTTCATTATAGAAATTTATAGAATTTCCTTGCAAATAGTATTCAACACCAAAAGCGATACGCATTGCTTCTAAAAAGTCTTTTGAGGATATAGAGTCGAAGCGGCCGCTAAGATTTCCTTTTACTTCGCTTGTAAAACTAGAATTCAAATCTTGCACTCTTGCAAAAGCAGAAAGCGCATCTTTGAGGTCTTGATTTTCAGCAAAATGCGTAAAAGGCTTATTTGCATTATAAGCAAAAGCTGGGGCGCTTAGAAGCAATATAAAAAGGAGTAAAAATAGTTTTTTCATTATTGACTTGGTCTCGCTTTATTAAAATTATCTATTCCAAGATGCAGAAAAACTAAAAGGACTTGAAAAAGTATCGTTTGGCTTTTGCAACCACCAATCAACATCTTTGAGAAAGTTGTTGACTTGTGATAGAACAATTTCATGTTCTTCTAACCTCATGTTAATGTATAATATAAGGTTATTATTGTCAATTGACAAAATCGAAGGCCTTGTTTTACATGCGGC
>CAYJDN010000126.1:0-1454 GCA_964368925.1 uncultured Desulfovibrionaceae bacterium
CTTATTGCTGGTGCTACATGATTCCCCTGACTGACTCACTGTGGCATCTATGCCCGCATAAGCGGCCAACTTGGATGGGTTTGAAAAACGAGAAATATCGCCAACCTCACCCAAAATCGTGGCACCAATCACATTACCAATGCCCGGAATTGTGGTAATGGGCGAATGGAGTTTGTCCATGATTTGAGAAATTTCAGTCTCGATATCCACCACCTGTGCCTCAATAAAACGAATCTGTGCAATGAGCATTTTTAGTTGCAAGGCAAAGCTGTCCCGACAGAATTTCACCCCAAAGGAAGTGGTCGCTGCCTCAGAGACTTGCGTGATTTTACGCATGGCAGTTTTCTTTTGACGTACGGAATCCAAAAAGGTATCTAGCTGGTCTGCTGTAATGTTCTCAAAATCCTCAGGAGACTGAAAATGTTCCAAAATATCTAGCGAGGTCTTTGTCCAAGGGTTATCTACCGCAGAAACATACTCCGGAAACACTTGATCTAACACGGCAATTACCTTGCGTTTTAAGTCCCCAATGGTTCCTTTTTGGTAGTTGCGGAAGCGAGTTAAGTTGCGTAGGGACATGAAATCCTCATCTGCCAAAGACGTTTCCATGAAGTTACCATAGCGGATGAGGTCAGCAATGAGGAGGGAGTCGATGATGTCGGTTTTCCGCTTGCGAATCTCCGTGCCACGTCTCCAACCGTCTGTTTGGATAGGGTTGATGACATGGATGGCATAGCCATTTTCAGCTAAGAACGAATAAAGGGAAAGCCAATAGTGTCCTGTGGCCTCCATACCGATGCTGACCTCCGTACGGTCTGAGATATGTTGGGCGAGCTTCTCCAACAGAGAGGTTCCACCTTCGGTGGTGTTTTGAAAAGAGAACGCTTTGAAAACGGTCTTTCCGGTATCGTTCATCATGGATGCAACGTGGGTGTTCTTTCCGATATCAACTCCCAAATACAGCATAGTTCATTCTCCTAATTCGAAAATTTGGATAGTTCCTCTTGCCATTTTAGACATTACCACCTTGTTCGATATGCGAAGTACGGCCACTGCCGCCGACATCCAACTCATCCGTAATTCATCTAAAAGGAGAGGTGCCACTCTTTCAAGTACTAGGTCATCATATGTGCCTCAAGGAGAAAACGGCATCCTCTATCCATTGCTATGATTATACAATATTTCTTCATATAATCATACAGCTAATTTCAGGTGATAGGCACCTTTATTAACCTAAATCTATTATACAAGGAGAAAAAAATATGAATCAGATAAAACTTTTTAACAACCCCGAATTTGGCCAAATTCGAACGCTAACTATTGATGATGAGCCTTGGTTTGTCGGCAAGGATATTGCCATGATTTTGCGCTACACCAACCCCCAAAAAGCGATTCGGGATCATGTTGATGATGAAGATAGGACGGTGAACGAATCGTTCACCGTCAATGGCACA